>NZ_LXYF01000085.1:0-123804 GCF_002894065.1 Sphingobium sp. SA916 | reverse complement strand
GGCCGGCGGCGGTGACGCGCAGCGCGCCGCTCACCGTCGTCGTGCCGAACGCCAGATCGAGCGTCGCAACGCCGCCCGTCCCCGTACCGCCGGCGCCGCCGGTCCCCCCGCCGCCGCCCATGCTGCCGATGCCGTCGGCGCTGACGGTCAGGCTGGCGAAAAGCGGATCGACATCGACCAGCATGGCGGCGATGCCGCCCGTTCCCCGGCCGCCGGCTCCACCCGCCGCGGCGCCATAGAAAAATGTCGGATTGCCGTTATTGTCGAAACTGAAGAAGCCGCTATTACCGGCCCCCCCACCCTGCCCGTCGGCCTTCACCGTGACCGTGCCGATCGCATGGCCTTCGTTCAGATAGGAGAAGCGCGCGGTGCCGCCCAAGCCATCGCCCGCTGCCGCGCCCGGCCCGTCGCTGCCGTTATTGCCGCCCGCCCCGCCAAGGCCCTCCGCCGAGATCAGAAGCGAAGGCGCGGTCAGCATGCCGCCTGCCAGCGTGACATCCGCGACGCCGCCTGTTCCACTGCCGCCGGAACCGGCGCGATAATTGCCGGGACCGTCGGAGCCCGTCTCCGCTCCATCGCCGCCCTGGCCCGATGCGCGGACGACGGCCGCGCCGCTGATCGTGACCTGCCCGCCGCTCCCGGCGGTCATCAGCAGACCCGCAGTACCGCCCGTGCCGGTTCCGCCATCCGCGCCGTCGGCCTGAAAGACCGGATAGCCCAGACCGCCCGTGCCGCTGGCATCGATGCCGAGCGTCGCCAGTTCCAGCGTGCCGCCCCGCGATTCGAGCAGTGCATTGCCGCCCAGGCCGGCACCGGCAATGGCTGCCGCCGACGACGGACCGTTCGCGCCGTCCGCTTCGCCGCCGGTGCCGTGAGCGCCCAGCGTCAGCGTGCCGATGGCCGCCGCGCCGCCGGAGATCAGGAAGCCGGCCGAGCCGCCCTGCCCGCTGCCCGCAAGGAACGCCGTAGTGCCCCCGCCTTCGCAGCTAAGGCAGTTCTCGCCCGCCGCACCGCCGAAGCCGCTCGCCTGCGCATCCAGGAGATCGGCGGTCAGGCTGCCGCCCGATATGTTGATATTGACCGTTCCGCCCGTGCCGTTGCCGGCATCGCCGCCATTGAAAGACATGCCGTCGCTGGAGGGCGCCGAGGCACCCTCCGCCGACAGGAACAGACTGCCGAAGCTGAGGTCGCCGGTGCCGGCAAGACCGAGGCGGCTTTCCACGAGGATGCCGCCGCCCAGCCCATCGCCCCCGCGACCGGCAACGCCGTCGGACGCCGCGCCGCCGCCCACGCCTTGGGCTTGCAGCGTCAGTTCGCCAGGCACCGAGAAATCGGCATCGCTGGCATGGAGCAGGATGGAACCGCCCGTTCCGTTCGATCCGTCGGCGCCCGCCGCGCCCCAGCCATCGGCCGAGACGCGGCAAAAATAGCTGGCGCAGTCGCTGAGCGAAAAACTGCCGCGCTGCCCGCCGGAAGCACTGGCGAACAGGGTCACGCCGCCGCCGGTGCCGCTCCCCGCCACGCCCGGCGCATCGCCTGCAAAGCCTCCGGCGCTGGCATAAAGCCCCGCCGCACCGAAGCTGCCGCCCGCCGCGCCGATGCTGATGGTCCCGCCAAAGGCGTCGGCCGTTCGGGGCGTCAGGAAGGTCGATCCCGGAAAAGCGGGGAAGCTGGACGCATTGGCGGTGGCGAACAGATCCTCCGCAATCGCGAAGCTGCCCCCGTCATGCGCGGAGATGTTGATCCGCCCGGCCCGCAGCGTGCCGCCAGACGCACCCCCGCCAAAGGCCCGCGCATCCGCATAGAGCGAAACGGATGTCAGGATATTGAGGTTGCCCGTGCCGCCGACGTCGATGTCGATCCCTGTGGCGCCAGGGATGGCCGCGCCATAGCTGCCGCCCTCCGTCGCATAGCCCGGCGCGGTGCTGGTGTCGGCGTTCAGGCTGGTCCATTCATGCGTGCCGCTGGAAATGGCGACACGGATGTCGCCGCCGGTCGCGTTGCCCGCCGCGCCCGTGCTGGCGATGCCGCCGGTCGCCTGCGCCTTGGCGCTGACGGTCCCGAGATCGAGGCCGCCTGTTATGAAGCTGCCGGACGTGCCGTTGAGCGCAACGCTGCCGCCAATGGCGCTGCCGCCAACGACCGGCGGCACCGAAACCTGGAAAGCCGTGCCCGCAGAGGCGTCAAGCGCCGTGCTGCCGAAGCGCAGGCTCCCTCCCTCGGCGCCGGAGGGACCGGCGGCGGTCAGCGCGGAGAGGGTGATCGCCCCACCCGTGGCATTGCCGGACCTGTCGCTGCCATAGCCCGCATAGCCCACGGCATTGGCGATCAGGCTGGCCGCCGCGATCGATCCGCCCGTGGCGATCAGGTCGATCGTCCCGCCAATCGCGTCCCCGCCGATCAGCGGCGGCGCGCTGACGCCCGCCTCGCCATCGCCGCTGGCGTTCAGCGTCAGGCTGCCGGTGACGTCGATCTGTCCGTTGGTCAGGGCCGCGCCGCTGCCGCCGAAGGCGAGCAGGTCGATGCGACCGCCCGTAGCGCCGCTTCCGGCGGTGAGGATCATGTCCCTGTCCGCGGCGATCGCGCCGGACTGATCGGCCCGCAGGGTGATGCCGCGTTCGGCGGACAGCGCGACATTTCCCAGGAAATGCGTTGTCGCGGCGGGACGTATGACGATGTCGCCGGTCGCCGTGCCGGTCAGGTCGTTCCGCCAGTCGCCCGATCCGATGCTGAAACCCGCCTCCACCGTCGCCGTGGCGTTGCGCGTGGTGATGAGGTTCCCGTCTACGTCATGGGCGATGTCGGAACCCGCCGAGAGCACAAGGGCGCTCCCGTCCGGGGTGACCGCCGTCGCTGGCGTGTAGCCGACATTGCCCGACAGCAGCATGGTGAGTGCGTTGTTCTTCGGCACCGCGACCATGAAGATGCGCTGCGGGTCGGTGCTGCCCGCCGATTCAGGGCCGTTCGTCGTGCCGCTGTGCACCACGCCATTGGCGTCCGTGGTGCCGGCCGTGATGGCGATGTCGAACAGGCCGTTGTTGATCCGGATGTCGGCCGCTTCGGCCCCGACATAGGCCGTCGATCCGCTGACCGTGACCGTGCCGCCCTGCACCACGCGCGGCGCGACCAGAGCGACATAGCTGCCGGCCGAAAGCGCGTTGATCTGCGCGCCCGGAAGCAGTTCGACGGACGATGTGCTGCCCGCCGGGCCTGCGAAGCGGATATTGTTCCTGTCGAGGCCGTTGCTGATGTCGATGGCGTTGGTGGTCAGCACCAGCGATCCGACGTTGAAGACGCTGTTCGCGCCCGCGATGATGCCGCCGGGCGAATAGAACCACACCGCTCCGCCGGTGCTTGGCGGGCTGCCGCTGACCTGGCTCTGCACCGTGCCGTTGAACGCGATCGCACGCGATACGGGCAGTCCGTTGCCGTCCAGCGGAAGGATGCGATTCAGCACCGTGAAGTCGCTGAACGAGCTGAACGTGACCGTGTTGCCCTGGGGCAGGAAGTCGATCGTGCCGGCACTGGCCGGTCCGCGATCGTCGGGCGTCCAGTCGATCACCGCCTGGGTCGAGTTCAGCGAGACGCTGTCCGTGCTCGGCGGGATATAGGCGTCGCCCGAAACTATGGATGGCGTGCCCTGAAAAGCCTTCTGGCCAATGGCGGCGCCGGCCCCGAGCCCGACCGCCAGCGCCACGGCGCTTGTGCGGCCCAGCAGGGTCCAGAGCGAGAATGTGCCATGCTTCGTGGTCATCAACGCCTCCACGGCAAGATTTGCGTGGTCAGGGAAAGGAGCAGCCGCGTGTCGCCCTTTTCGGTCTGGAAACCGGCCTTGCGCAGGGGGGTCGCCAGTGTCAGGTCGAGCCGGGCATGATTGTCCCACGTGGTGCGTAGGCCGCCGCCCGCCGAATAGAGCTTCTGCGGGTCGAGCCCGGCGAAATTGGCGCTGTGATGCCACATCCAGGCCGCGTCGAAGAAGATGAAGGGCTGGAACGCGATGGCGCCCGGCGCCCGCGGCGTGATCCGTCCGTAACGCAGCTCCGCCCCTATGCCGACGCCGCTGTCGCCGGTGATGATGCCGGGATCGTAGCCGCGTCCGACAGTGTAGTTGCCCGCGCTCATCTGCTCGTAGGAAAGGAGCACGTCCGGGCTATATTGCGCCCTTGGCGACAGGGTGAAGCTCAGTTTCGGGGTCGGCCGAAATTCCGCCTGCACACTCGCCCGCAGCACGAATGCGGAAGGATCGCCGTCCAACTGGCTGATCGGCGTCCTTGGGAAAGCGCAGTTGACGAGAGCCGCGCCGCACGCATCGCTCGCGCCCAGCCCTTTCAGGCCCTGGCGCGCCTCCATCATGCCGCCCAGCCGCCATTTCGGCTCTATTCCCGAATAGCCGAGGGTGCTGACGATGCTGTCGGGATCGATCAGCTCGCCTTCCAGCCGCAGGAACAGCACGCGCAGCCGGTCGCGCGACAGCGGCACCTTGGGCGTGGCGGTGCCGAAGCGCAGGTCCTGGTTGACGATGTCCAGCCCGCCCGTCGCCAGCAGCGTATGCACCTGCCGCCGCGCCAGCGGATAGGCGAGCGCCGCCGTCGCGATCATCGTTTCGGACGATAGCGGTATGCCGTCGATCCCCGGCTTGCTCCAGGCATAGGTGAGGTCGCCCGACAGGCGCAGCCCGTCGTTGCCCAGCGCCATGCTGTGGCCGACCTGAAGCACCGTCTGCTCGCTCGGCTGGGCGGTGTTGAAGATGCTGAACAGCGTGCTGTCGCCCAGGCCGGTCATGTCGTTGAACCGCACGCGCGCCAGCCCGCCGAAGCGGCCGACCGCGTTGCTGCCGTAATTCTGGATGTTGACGTCCAGTTCGACGCGCTGGCGCACCACCTGCACCTCGCCCACCACTTCGCCGGGCGCCGTTCCCGCCGGGCGCAGCGCCAGCCGCACGTCATAGCCCGGCAGGTCGCGCGCCAGCAGCAGATGCCGTTCCGCATCGCGCACGTTGAACACCGGCTGGCCCTTCAGCGCCTCCATATGCGCGGCGATCAGCCTTTCGCCATTGCCGGCGTCGCCCCGCACCTCGATCGCCACCAGCCGCGCCATGAAGATGTCGAAGCGGACCGTGCCGCCCTTCTCGATACGCTGGGGCGGAACCTGCACCGCCGCCAGATAGCCCATTTGCCGCAGCATGGTCGCGGCCCGGTCGCGCACTTCGCAAAGGGTGGCGATGGGCACCTCGCGCCCCGCATATTCGCGCCAGCTATCCTCCAGCGCCGCCGGATCGACGACACGCAGCCCTTCGAAACGCACATCGGTAAAATCGACCGCCACGCCGGCGTAGCGCGGATCGGCGAGCGGACAGGGTGCGCGCTCGACGCCGCCCACGACCGTCAGGCGGCTGCCCTGCGCGGACGCCTCCCCTGTCAGTTGCCCGCGCGTCAATTCCTCGCGCGTCGGTGCGCGCGGCGCGACCTGCGCCGTCGCCGCCACGGGCAGCAGCATCGCCAGCGCCATGGCCGCCGAACCTCCCAAAGCGGAAGCCCGCATGTGCCCCTTCTTCCCCATAGACGTCCCCAAAGCGTCAAAGGCAGCCCTTTCCCTCATGGCTGCCCCACCCCTGTTTTCAGGCGCAGGCTTTTTGCCCGTCACCCCTTTCCCGCGACCAGCGCGTTTCCCAGGCAGGCGAAACCTGCCGACCCGGAAAACGCTGCGAAGCTAATCTGGAGCAGCCGAACCGATGCCACCGGACCGGACTGCGCTCCAGCCGCCGGTTAACAGCGGCCGCGCCCCGCGACAATCAATTCCGCGCAGCGCCGTCCGACAGCGCCGCCGTCTCCACCAGCAGGTCGAGCTGCGCCGTGCATTGATGCGCGATCAGGCCCGATGCCATGCCGTCCAGCCCCGAAGATGCAGGATCGAGCAGTGCGAAGCGGACATCGGCGGCGCGGGAACCGTCGATCAGGCGATAGGCCGCGCCGTCCCGCACCGGCGCGGCGACCGGCCAGGGGGCGACCGATTCGCCCGCCCCGAAACTCGCCGTCGCCTGCACGCCCTCGCCGCTGATGCGCACGGTCGCGGGCCTTGCCGCATCCACGCGCCACAGGCGCACGGCGGCGGGATCGGCGATGCAGAGCGTTCCGGACTGCGCGATGTCCACCATCCAGAGATTGGGCCGACGGGGCGGCGTGGCCGGCGCTTCACCGAGGCCGCCGCGCACCGCCCCGGTTCGCGCCCGCCGCACCCGCTTCGTATCCAGCAGGGCGGAGAGCATCACGCCATTGGCCGGCGCTGCGCTGGCGGCGGCGGCCGCATGGAAGCTTCCCGGCCCGCGCAGCGTCCGCGTGCCCCTTGCGTCCAGCAGCGTCACCACATCGCCCGCCTTCAGCACCAGCGACCCGCCATCGGCCAGCTTGCTTCCCGGCCTGTAGGTCGCGGCCGATGGACCGGTAGCGCGGACCACCATGGTCTCCGCCGCGGCCTGCGCACCCAGCCCGGCGGCGACACATCCGGCCAATGCGCATTGTACGGCAAGCTTACCCCAGACCATAGCTTCCTCCTTCCCCGACATATTCATAACGATATAGCAGATTGGCGATGGCCGCATCATCCGGATGATGGTTAACCATCGCCTTGAGACGTTCTCGCGCGGCGCTTTGCGCTACGGCATCCTCGCCGTCCAACGCCGCCAGTATCTCGGCCAACGCCGCCCGGTCCTCCACCGGAAATTCAGGCGCGGGCTCGAACAGGTCGACGGGGGTCGAGCGTCCGCGCAGCCGCACCCGTCCCATCGGCCGCCACCAGTCCAGCCCCGACAGCAGCATCGCGTCCCGGCTTACCAGCACAGTGGTTTCCAGCGCCTTGTTCGCCGCTTCCAGCCGGGACGCCGTGTTCATGCTGTCGCCCAGCGCAGTATATTGGATGCGCCCCTCACCCCCGAAATTGCCGACGATCGCTTCGCCATGGTGCAGCCCGACGCGGGTTCGCCCGATCGGCGGCACGCCCGGCGGCAGATCGCGGCGAAAAGCCTCCCCCGCCTGCCACATCGCATAGGCGGCGAGCGCGGCGTTGCGCCCGTCGTCGGGCCGCGCGATGGGCGCGCCCCAAAAGGCCACCACCGCGTCGCCGACGAATTTGTCTATGGTCCCGCCATGGGCCAGCACCACGTCGCTCAGCATGTCGAGATAGCGGTTCAGCAATTGGGCGACCATTTCCGGCGCGATGGCGTGGCTAAGCTTGGTGAAGCCCTCCAGATCGGTGAACAGGGTGAAAATCTGCCGCTTTTCACCATGCAGCGCCAGCTTCTCCGGCTCCGCCAATATCTGCGCGGCGATGTCGCGGGGCAGATATTTGCCGAGCGCAGCCTGGGCGAAGCGCCGCTGTTGCGAGGTGACGGCCCGCGCCGCCACTCCGATGGCGGTGAAGGCCAGCACCCATCCCAGCACCCAGCCGACGGCCGGCAGTCCCTTGGTGTCCCACCCCCGCGCCTGCAACCAGAGCGGCACACCCGCAATCGCTCCCGCCTGCACCCCCAGCGCGGGAACCAGCGCGAACCAGCGCAATTCCGCCAGGCTGGTGAGCCCCGCCGCACAGATCACCAGCAGCGCGGCCGCCCAGCGCCACCCCTCCGGCACCGCGACCAAGCGCGCGCCATCCAGCAATTGCGCCAACATCGTCGCATGCACTTCCAGCCCGATCATGGTCGACCGGGCTTGCCGCCCCGACAATGGCGTCTCGAACTGGTCGATGTCGACGATGTCGCCGCCGATCAGCACATGCCGTCCACGCACCATGGCGGCGAGCGCCGGGGCCATGGCGGGATCGGCCAGGGTGTCGATCTGGAGGCTGGGGATCACCGGCTCCTCCGATCCGTCCGCCTGCCTGACCGGCAAACGGAATCGGATCGCGCCGCGATAGTCGCGAAAGGATGGCGAGGGCTGCATCGCCAGCGTCAGCAGGGGCGGTTGGCCCGGCGTGGGAACGGGCCAGCTTCGCGCCACATTGTCGGCATCGGTCTCCAGCCGGATGCTGGCCGGGCGGACTTTCGCCGTCCGCGCCGCCCGCACGAAGCGATCCAGAAATTGCTGTTGCTCGAAGATGATCTGTTCCTGATTGTCGCCCAGATTGGCGTAGCCCAGCCAGACAGGCGTGTGCATAGACCGCAGGACGGAAAGCAGTTCGCCATCCTCGTCCTGCGGCTGGTCGAACAGGATGTCGATGCCGATCGATTTGGCCCCCATGGCATCCATGTTGCGGAGCGCCCGCGCCAGCAGACCCCGGTCCAGCGGCGACCGCTTGCGCGTGGCGATCAGCGTCTGGTCGTCATAGACCACCATCAGGATGCGCTGGTCCTGCGCGACCCGCGGTGCGAAGGTGGCGGCTCGCCAGTCGTAAAGGCCCCTTTCCGCGTCGGCGGTCGGTATTTCCCGCGCCGCGCCGCTGCCGAGCGGCCTGTTCCAGTCCCAACCGGCCAGGAACAGCGCCAGCAGCAGCAGCGCGCCGGTCGCCACCAACCGCCAGCGGCCCGTGTCCCGCACCAGTCGCGCACCGCGGCGCAGCAGGCCCCGCGTCGGCATGGCGATCAGCGGCGCGCGATCAGCGGACGCGCGCCGTCACCGATGATGGCAAAGCCGGACCAGTAGAAAGGATGCGACGTCTCCGGATCGTCCATCAGCCTGATCTGCGCCGCCCGCAGCGCGTCGGCCACAGGCTGGTCCGCCCCGGCCGCGAACAGGCCGCCCATCAGCCTTTCGGTCGCGCGATAATCCTCTGGCGCCGGCCAGTGGCTGGCGATGACGGCGCGGCTCCCCGCGCCGATGAAGGCGCGCACCAGCCCGTCCAGCGCCCCGCCGCCGCCGGAAAGTCCGGCCGCCCGCGTCGTTTCCACCCCCGCCGCGCCCGCCGTGTCGCAAGCGGACAGGACGACCAGATCGGCATTCAGCCGCAGGTCGAAAATTTCGCTGAACTGCAACAGCCCGTCCGATTTGCCGTCCGGCGCGAAACTGGTGAGCAGGGCGGGCCGGGCCGGGCATCCCGGATGGGGCGGCGTCACCAGCCCATGGGTCGCGAAGTGCAGGATGCGAAAGCGGTCGAGATCGTCGCGCGCCATCACCGCTTCGTCAGTGAAGGCCGCGCCGGTGATCAGTTCGCTGCCCTGCCCGCCAATGGCCTGCGCCGCTTCCCGCAGCTCGGTGGCCGGAATCGGCCGGTTCCACTGCTGTGGCGACCAACCGCAATCGTCGCCCGTCCCGTTGGACAGGCTCCCGCGGCTGGAGGCGGCCAGCACCGGCCCTGCCAGCGGCGCATTGTCGCCAAAGCCGATATAGTTCCGCGCCGCGCCGGAGGGCGCAGCCGCCCGCGCATCGCGAAAGGCGCGGGCCGACAGGGCCGTGCTCACCGCATGGTCGCGCCCCAGCCAGTCGACGCCGCGAAAGTCGAACTCGTCGCCCCCCTGGGCCACCCGCGCTTCATAGGCATCGACCCCCGCCTGCCCCGCGACCAGCAGATTGACCGGCAGTTGCAGCATCGCTCCGTCCGGTTCGAAGATCAGGTGCCGCGCCGCCGCCAGCCGCTGCTCCACCGGCCCGAACAGGTCGAGATAGAGGCTGCGCGCCACCGGCAGGTCCAGCGCATAGGTGGTCTGTGCGCCGTTCACGTCGATGGAGATCGTCTCGCGCAGCGCCGCCACCTTGCGAGCCACGTCCGTCGCGCTTGCCGTGAGCCGGTATCCGGTTGCCCCCGCGCCGTCGATCCACAGTGCGTAGAGCGCGTCGCCCAGTTGCGCCAGCTTGTAATAGCCCTCCCCAGGCTTCAGCGTCGCCTGCATTTCGGCCAGCGTCAGCCCCTGCGGGCTGAGGGCGCGATATTGGGGATAAGCCGCCAGCGCGGACAGCGTATTGGCCTGATCGGCCGCGAGTTGGTCGATGTCGGCCTGCGCCCGCGCCATGTCGGGCAGCAGCGCCTCCTGCCGCTCCGCCGCCTGCCGCAATTGCGCAAGCGCGATCCGTCCGCGCTCTATGTCGCGCGAGAGGGAGACCGACTGCCGGAACAGCCGCGCCGCCTCTCCATCCCCGGCGGACAGCTCGCGGCTCAATTGCTCCAGCGTATCGGCAGCGCCGGGCCGCAGCAGCATCTGCGACGCCGCGAACAGATCGGCGGTCAGTTCCGGTCGCGTGGGAATTTCCCGCGTCAACAGGTTGAAATAAGGCTGCAGCTGGTTCGCCATGCCGGTCAGCGTGGCGCGATTCTCCATGGTGGAGGCGACGATGCCGCGATAGATTGTCAGCGCATCCTCATTGCGGCCACGCCGGATGAGGAACGCCCCCAGCCGCGCCCTTGCGCCGTTCAGCGCCACCGTTTCGGGATATTGCGCGCCCAGCAGGGTCAGCGCCTGATTCAGCTGACGCTCAGCCTGCCCATAATCCCCCTGCGCTTCGTAGGTCAGTGCGATCTCGCCCAGAAGCTGGGCGCGCAGGCGCGTGATCGACGTGACCCGCCCGTCGCGGATCGCAACCGCGCGCTCCATCGCCTTCGACAGCACGTCCCGAGCCGGTCCCGGCTGGCCCGACAGGCGCAGGATCGTGCCGCGCAACTGCTGCGCCTGCGCGTCGATGATCGCCGCCCGCTCGACCGGGGTCAGCCTATTGTCCTGCCGCACGCCCAGCGCGCGGGCCTGCGTCGCCCCGCTGCTCATTTCGGCGGCTACCTCGGCCGGCACGGAAACCCCGCCGTCTCCGTCTGCCGCCACGGTCGCAACGCTGCCAGCCAGGGGACGGTCCAGTATCGCCAACGCGCCGGCCGTATCCTGCCGGTTAATATGGTGCATGGCCTCGAAATTGCGGCGCAGGCGGACTTGCACCGCATCGGCGGTCGTGATCCCGCGGGCTTCCGCGAAGGCCGCGTCGGCCTGATCGAACAGCCCCAGATTGGACAATTGCAGGCCGCGATTGACCAGATATTCATGCGCCCGGTTCGCCCGCTCCGCCGGCGTCAGCTTCGCCGCATCGGGATCGCGCGCCAGCCGGTCGGTCAGGCTGTCGAAAAACTCCGCCGCTTCGGCATAATTGCCCGAGGCATTGCGCCGGTAGCCCTCGGCCAGCACGGTCTGCGGGTCCAGCGTCGCGGCCTGCAAGCGGGCGTAACCCGCATCGTTCGTTCCCACCGTCGCAATGTCGACCTTGCCGGGCACGATCCGCCCTGCCATGACGGAGCGCAGCCCCAGGTCCAGGGCGCTTGCATAGGCCGCATAACCCTGGGCGACATAGACTGTCTTGCCGCGCTCGACAGTCAATATGCGATAGGTGCCGACCGCGCCCGTGCAGTTGCGCATGAGCGCCCCCCCCATGCCGGGCAGGCTGACGCCGCCGGGCGCATTGCACTCGACCGCCATCTTGCGCGACGACGCCAGCCGGTCCAGCAAGCTTGCGTCCCCATCGCCCGCACCCCGCCGCAGCGCATATATCTGTCCCACCGGGCGCGCAGCATCCCGGCACACCAGCGTCCATACGCGATCGAACATGGTTCGCGCCGCGGGATCGCCGGTGGCGCTCTGCGCCTGGCACAGCGCGCCGCCCTCGCTGCCGATGCGGAAGCTGTCCCTCAACAGCGGACGGTCGCCCGCTGCCTGGGCATGTGCCGCCACAGACAGACTCAAGGCGGCCCACATGGCAGGCCCGCGAACCAACTTCCCCAAAGCGCTCAAAGGCTTGTCCCCCAAACCCCGCCGGATATGTCCGTGCAAGGCCCCCCTTAGCATGATCGGGCCGTCATAACGCCGCCCGATGGTGCGCCGCAAGGCGAAAGGCACCGGGCAAGGCCCTGTTCGCCGCCTCGTTCGAAGGAGTGAGGCAGGGATGTGACAGTTGAGCAAGAATCAATCTTTCCAGCGCAATTTTCATTGCATCATGGGAAAGGCCTGATCTAGATTGTCTCAACCCAATATTCATGGATGATCGAAGTTGAACGGCCGGCGTCCACAATAACCATAATTGCATGTTCACTACAGGGAGGATGATATGACAAGATTTCCCCGCCATGAATCCGTATTGCGTTTGTCCGCATCATGCCTTGTTCTGGCACTGTCAGGCCTTTCTACTGCTGCGCTTGCGCAAGCGACCGACAGTTCGTCCGACTGGTCAGGCAATGAGATCATCGTCACTGCGACCAAACGCAATGAATCGATCCAGAATGTTCCCTTTTCCATCAACGCGCAGACCGCCGAAGCCATGCAGCGCATGGGCGCTACCTCGATCGAGGATGTGTCGCGGAGCGTCGCGGGGTTGACCGTCCAGAATCTCGGGCCCGGCCAGAGCCAGGTGTCGGTGCGCGGCGTATCGGCGGGCCAGGTGGTCCGCGACCAGCCGGGCGTCAAGGAACAGGTCGGCGTCTATCTGGACGAATCCGTGATCTCCATGTCGCTGTTCACGCCTGATTTCGACCTGTTCGACCTCGATCGCGTGGAAACGCTGCGCGGACCGCAGGGCACGCTGTTCGGATCGGGCTCGGAGGGCGGCACCGTCCGCTACATCACCAAGCAGCCGAAACTCGGCCAGACCGAAGGGACGGTGGAGGGCGGCGTCAATGTCCTGAAGGGCGGCGATGTCGGCTATTCGGGCAAGGGCGCGATCAATCTGCCCCTGGGGGAGACGGCGGCGATCCGCGCGGTTGGCTATGCGGAACATTATGCGGGCTTCATCGACGCCATCGGCCCGGCCGCGGGCAAGAACGTCAATGACGGGCGCCGTTATGGCGGGCGCCTCAGCCTGCTCTGGGAACCCGCGCCGGGCATCAAGCTGACGCCGCGCATCATATATCAGGACATCAAGACCAGCGGCTTCAACCGGGAGGACAGCTATCATCTCTATTATAACGAGCTGATCAGTCCGCTCGACATCCTGCCCGAGCGCACCCAATATCTGAAGCTGCGCGAGGAGTTCCGCGACAAGACCACGCTGGCGGACCTGACGGCGAACATCGATATGGGATCGGACATCGCGCTGACCTCTATCACCACCTATATCCATCGCGACATCCTCGTCAGCCGCGATGCGTCGGCGCTGACCGGATCGGTGTCCATCACGCCCTTCGTTGACAGATTCGGCGCCGATCCCGCCATCGCCAATCTGCCCTCAAACCTGCGCGACACGACCAAGCTTGAACAATGGACGCAGGAACTGCGCCTCGCCTCGACCGGGGCGGGCCCGTTCCAATGGGTGATTGGCGGGTTTTACAGCCATGTAGACCGCGACTATGCCCAGCGGCTCCCGACCCCCGGCTACGACGCGTTCATCGACGCGGCGCTCGGTGCAGGGACTTCGGCAGGGGCAGCCAATGGCTTCCCGCTCAACTCGCCCTATAATGCCGATATACCCTACATCATCAAACAATATGCTGCCTTCGGCGAGGCGAGCTACAAGCTGGGCCAGTTCAAGCTGACCGCGGGCGGGCGCTATTATGACTTTAGCGAAAAGCGCGATTTCAAGACCGGCGGCGTCTTCCCCAATGGCGATAACCGCGTGGGCGACAAGACCGGTTCCACCGGCTTCTCCCCCCGCTTCATCGCCAGTTATGAGGCCAATCGCGACCTGACCTTCAACGTCCAGGCGTCCAAGGGCTTTCGCCTCGGCGGCGTCAACGATCCGCTGAACCTGCCACTTTGCGATGGCGGCGCGACCGGGCCGGATGCGGCCACCTATGGCAACCGGCCGACCTTCGACGACGAAACACTGTGGAACTATGAAGCCGGGGTGAAGGCGTCGGGCGGCGGCGTCACCTTCAACGCGGCGGTGTTCTACAACGACATCAAGAACCTTCAGGTCACGGCGGATGCGGGAAGCTGCTCCTCGCGCATCCTCTTCAACGTGCCGAAGGCGCATACGGCAGGCCTGGAAGCGGAACTGAGCGCCCGCGTCTCCCCCAATCTCGACCTGTCGCTGAGCGGCAGCTACATCGACTCGGAAATCGACAGCAACGTCACCGACGCGGGCGGCGCGATCATCGCCGGCATCCGCAAGGGCAACCGCCTGCCCACCGTGCCGAAGTTCCAGATGGCGGCGGCGGCAACCTATACGGCGGAAGTCGCGCCGGAAACCGACTGGTCCTTCACCGCCAGCTTCCAGCATGTGGGCGACCGCTATACCCAGCTTGCCGATCAGGAACCGGGCGCGGGCAGCTTCCCCAATTCCATCTATTATGATCCGGCCACGGGCGCCTATGGCACCGGCGCCTTCGACTTCGGCTCCTACAGGCTCGGCGCCTATAATCTGGTCAACCTGTCGACCGGCATTAGCTGGAACAGCGGCCTGTCGGTCACGCTCTACGTCAACAATCTGTTCGACGAGAATGCGCTTTACTCGCTGGACCGCGAGCGCGGCGGCCGGGGACGGCTGGGCTATAATATCGGCACCCCGCGCAAGATCGGCGTGACTGTCCGCAAGGACTTCTAGAACCGCCTCCGCCCGGGACGCCGGAAGCAAAGCCGCTTCCGGCGTCCTTTTTTGGGCGATACAGCCGGCCGATCCGCCGCTATGGTCGCCGGGTGATCGAGACCGGGACTGTCGTTGCGCAGGGAATGCGCTTTATCGAGGGCGGCGCCTTCGCCATGGGCTCGGACCGTTTCTATCCGGAGGAAGCGCCGGTCCGGCAGGTCCGCGTGGACGGCTTCTGGATCGACGAGACGCCCGTCACCAACCGGCAGTTCGCGCAGTTTGTGGAAGCCACCGGCTATCGCACCGTTGCGGAGACCGCGCCGGACCCCAAGGATTATCCCGGCATGACGCCTGAAATGGCGCGCGCCGGATCGCTGCTGTTCCAGCGCACGGCGACGCCGGTGGACCTTGGCGACTTCAGCCAATGGTGGCAGTTCAGCTTCGGCACCGACTGGCGTCACCCCCATGGCCCTGACAGCAATCTGGACGAGCTTTGGGATCATCCGGTCGTTCACATCGTCTTCCAGGATGCGGAGGCCTATGCCCGCTGGGCCGGCAAGGCGCTGCCGACCGAGGCGGAATGGGAATTCGCGGCGCGCGGCGGACTGGACGGCGCGGACTATGGCTGGGGCGACGAGCTTGCACCGGGCGGAGCGATGCTGGCCAATTACTGGCAGGGCATGTTCCCCTACAGCAATCTGCTGGAGGACGGCTATGAACGGACCTCCCCGGTCCGGACCTATGCGCCCAATGGCTATGGGCTCTACGACATGATCGGCAATGTCTGGGAATGGACCGCCGACTGGTATGCCCCACCCAGGGTCGAGCGCAAGGCGAAGGGAAGTTGTTGCGTTCCGGCGAACCCGCGCGGCGGCACGAAGCGGGAAAGCCTGGACCCCGCCAATCCGCATGTGCCGATCCCGCGAAAAGTGCTGAAGGGCGGTTCCCATCTCTGCGCGCCCAGCTATTGCCAGCGCTATCGCCCCGCCGCCCGACACCCTCAGGCGGTGGACAGTTCCACCAGCCATATCGGCTTTCGCTGCATCGTCCGCGAGCCGCGGCCCTGATTATCCAAGAACGGAAAAGACGTCATGCTCAACATGCCCTGGGACCAGCCCGCCACCATGATCGACCTGGACGGCAAGGCGCCGATCATCGGCACGATCCGCGATTGCGCCCAGCATTTCGCGATCTTCAAACCCCATGCGAAGGAACAGGCGCGCATCCTGCTGACCCAGCCCGTCCATCGCGAAGGCCGCAAGACGCGGACCTGGGTGCTGGAACCCTGGGAGATCGAAAAGCTGGTCGAGCGGATGAAGGCGGAGGTGCATTGAATTTGCGCCGGATTTGACAAGGACCATGCTCCTGCGCAGGCAGGAGCATCCAGCGTTTCCGGGATTTCAGACCGCGCCGCCCAATGCCTTGACCAACGCAACGCTCGCCCGCATCCGCTGCGTCTCCACCGACAGCAGCGCGCGTTGCGCCTCCAGCGCGTCCGTCTGCGCCGTCACCACCTCCAGATAGTCCGACGCCCCATCCCGATAGCGGGTCAGCGCCAGTTCACTCGTCCGCCCTGCCGCCGCGGCCGCGCTGCGCTGGTTCACCGCCTGATCGGCCAGATGCCGGTTCGCGGCGATCGCATCCTCTACCTGCCGGAACGCCCCCAGCACCGTCTCCCGATAGCCCGCGCTCACCTCTTCATATTCCGCGCGGGACATCTTCACCTCAGCCCTCCGCCGACCGCCGTCGAACAGCGCCAGCACCGCCGAAGCCGGTCCCAACCCCCAGAAACTGCTGGGCTTGCTGAACAACTCGCCATGCGTCGTTTGATACCCGCCGGACAGCCCCAGGGTCAGCGTCGGGAAAAAGGCTGCCCTCGCCACGCCGATCCGTGCATTGGCCGCAAACATCCGCCGCTCCGCCGCCGCAATATCCGGCCGCCGCTGCAACAGCTCCGAAGGCGCGCCCGCCGGCAATGGAGGCGCGCCGAGAGGCTGCACCCGCACCGGGACGGAGAAGTCGGACGCCACCGCCCCGACCAGCGCAGCGATCTCATGCTCGGTCGCCGCCCGCTCGTTGGCGACGGCGGAAATCTGCGCCTGCGCATTATCCAGCACGGTCTTGGCGCGGTTGACGTCGATCCCGGAGGCGATGCCGCCATCATGCCGCGTTGCCGTCAGTCGATAGGCCTTGCCGAATGCCTCCACCGTCTGGCGCAGCAATTCCGCCTCTGCGTCCAGCCCGCGCAACCGCGCATAGGCGTCCGCCACCGCCGCCTGAAGGCTGAGCCGCGCGGAGGCCAGATCGGCCTCGCTGGCCTGTGCATCCGCCCGCGCCGCCCTCACGCCGTTGCGGATGCGGCCCCAGAGGTCGAGTTCATAGTCCAGCGTGGCCCCCACGGAAAAATCATCATAGGTCGGCGCCGTTCCATTGCCGCCGAAACGCCTTCCGGACAGCCTCTGACGGCTGGCATCGCCCCCTGCATTCACCTGCGGGAACAGGTCCGCCCTCTCGATCCGCGCCGCCGCCCGCGCCTGGTCATAGCGCGCAAGGGCGGCCGCCAGCGTCGGACTGGCCTGCTCCGCCCGCGCCTCTAGATCGTTCAGCACGGGATCGCCAAAGGCCTCCCACCATTTGCCGCGCGACGCCTGGTCCATCGGCGTCGCCGCCGTCCAACCCTCAGCCTCCTTGAACGCCTGCGGCACGGCGGTTGCAGGCGGCCGGTAGGCTGGCGCCATCGAGCATCCCGCCAGCCCTGCCAGCAACATGGCCGTCGCCCGGCGATCAACCCCCATGGGCAGCACCCTTGGCGGCGGCCTGGACATGCACCTTGTCGCCGCTGCGGATCGCATCGGGCGGCGTGTCGATGACCCGGTCGGTCGGCAGGACGCCACCCGACAGCAGCACGACATTGCCTTCGTCCCGCGCGATCGTGACGGGCTTGACGGTCACGCGGCCGTCCCGGCCCACCACCGCCACGGTCGGCCCGTCATTGCCGTAGAAGATCGCGCTGCCCGGCAGGGTCGCGCCATTGCCCGATCCCGCCGGCACCTTGAAGCGGACCTGCGCATAGGCGCCCGGCTTCAGCGCCCCGTCGCGATTGTCCGCCTGCAATTGCACCAGCACCGCGCCCGACTGGGCATCGACGGCGCCCGAACTGCTGGTCAGGGTCGCGTCGAAGCTGCGCCCGGGATATTCCGGCAGGGTCAGCGTCGCCGCCATTCCCGGTCTGATGGCCGCCGAATAGCCTTGGGGCACCCGCACATAGATACGCATGCGATGCGTGTCGGACACGGTGAACAAGGGCTGGGCCGCCGCATTGCCCGCCACCACCAGAGCGCCGATCTGCGCCGACCGGCTCGTCACGACACCGCTGAACGGCGCGGACAGACGGGTGAAGCCCTGCAAGGCCTGCAAGCGCTTCACATTGGCGAGCGCCGCATTGGACAGGGCCCTGCGCGCGGCAAGATCGCCGGCCTTCTCATCCGCCTCCTGCCGCGAGACGGCGTCCTGCGCGAGCATGGAGGCCCAGCGCTTCGATGTGGTGGCGGCCAGCCGTTCATTGGCGAGCGCGGTCTGATAATCGGCCTGCGCCTGTGCAAGCTGCTGGTCCACCTCCGGCGCGTCCAATATGGCGAGCGGCTGCCCGGCCCCGACATGATCGCCTATATCGGCCAGCCACCGCCGCACATAGCCATTGGTCCGGGCGAAGATCGCCGCGCTGTTATAGGCCTGGACATTGCCCGGCAGCACCAATGCGTCGCCTTCGCCACCGGCGGACGGCGTCACCACCGAGACGGTGGGAATGGATGCGTCGGCAGCGACCTGCCTCAGTTCATTGGTCGCGCTGATCCGCGACGCCACGCCGATGCCGACGATGGCGACCGCGACGACCGCCGCGCCGATCCCTACCCGCTTCAACGTGCGGCTATCGGGTCCTTGCGCCTCGGGATTTTCGATGGGGTTGTGCTCAGACATGGCTCGGCTGCATTTCCAGGGAAGGCGCCTTCTGCCCATGCTTGCGATGGACGAAGGCGAATATGGTGGGAACGAAGAACAGGGTGGCGACCGTCGCGCAGATCAGGCCGCCGATGACCGCCCGGCCCAGCGGCGCATTCTGCTCGCCGCCGTCGCCCAGCCCCAGCGCCATCGGCCCCATGCCGATGATCATCGCAAGGGCGGTCATCAGCACCGGGCGGAACCGGACCATCCCCGCCTCCAGCGCGGCCTTGCCGGCGTCGCCCAGTTCGGCGAGCTTCTCCCGCGCGAAGCTGACGACCAGGATGGAGTTGGCGGTCGCCACGCCCATGCACATGATCGCGCCCGTCAGCGCTGGCACGGACAGCGTCGTACCGGTGGTGAACAGCATCCAAACGATTCCCGCCAGCGCCGCCGGCAGGGCCGTGATGATCACGAAGGGATCGACCCAGCTCTGGAAGTTGACGACGATCAGCAGGTAGATCAGCACGATGGCCCCCGCCAGCCCCCATCCCATCCCGGAAAAGGCCGTGTTCATCGTCGCATATTGGCCGCGGATGGTGACGGTCGTCCCCTTGGGCAGTTCCTTCTCCAGCGACCGGATCGCCCGCTGCACATCCCGGGCGACCGCACCCAGGTCACGCCCCTGCGTCGTCGCGAAGATGTCCAGCACGGGCGCAATGTCATAGTGACTGACGATGGGCACGGTGTTGGACCGCTTGATCGTGGCCAGCCCGCCCAGCGGCTGAACCGAGGCGCTTGCCGCGCTGCCCGACACCGGCACATTGCTAAGGTCGCTCATGGAGCCCACCAGATATTCCGGCGCCTGCGCCACGACCGGATATTGCACGCCGTTTTCCGGGTTCACGAAGAAGACGGGCGCGGTCTGCGACGTGCCTGCAAGCTGGCTTGCCAGGCTGGTCGTCACGTCCCGCTCCGACAGGCCATATTGCCCGACGCGCGAGCGGTCGACCTCGACATCGAGCTGCGGCGAGCGCGCCGGCTGCTGGATGCGGGCGTCGGCCAGTCCCGAAATGGTGGCCATCTTCGCCAGCAGCTTCTGCGCATAGGCGCGATTGCCGGCGGCGTTCTTGCCCGCGATCTGCACGTCGATGGGCGCGGGCGCGCCGAAGTTCAGGATCTGGCTGGTGATGTCGGCCGGCAGGAAGGCGAAGCCGGTGCCGGGGAAGCGGCGCGGCAGCTCCCGCCGCAGGGTGGCGACGATCTCGTCCGTCGGCCGATGACCTTTGGTCAGCGCGATCAGCATGTCGCCATCCTGCGGGCCGATGGTGCCGCTATTATTGTAGATGGCGTTGATGCCGCTGACCGGCAGGCCGATATTGTCCGTGATGGAGGCGAGTTCCTCCGCCGGGATCAGTGAGCGGACTACCCGCGCGATGCGGTCGAAGCGGGCGGCGCTGTCTTCGATCCGGGCGCCCACCGGCACGCGCACATGCATCGCGATCTGCCCTGAATCGACCGAGGGGAAGAAGTTGCTGCCCAGCATCGGCAACAGCCCGAAGGACAGCAGAACGACGGCCATGAAGCCGAGCAGGAAGGGCTTGCGCGCATTCAGCGCCCGGTGCAGCAGCCCGACATAGCCGCGCCTTATCCTTTCGAAGCGCCGTTCGAACCCACGCTGGAAGCGTACCAGCGGATTGCGCGAGGCAGGCGCCCCGGCCACATGCGCGTCGCCCTGTTCGACATGGGGCCGCAGCAGATACATGGCCATGGTCGGCACCAGCGTCCGCGACAGGATGAAGGATGCGATCATCGCGAACACGACGGAAAGCGCCATCGGCACGAACAGGAATCCGGCGACCCCCGGCAGGAAGAACATCGGCACGAACACGATGCAGATGCACAGCAGCGACACGAAGGCGGGCGTCACGATCTGCGCCGCGCCGTCCAGTATCGCCTCGATCACGCCCTTGCCCTGCTCCAGATGCCAGTTGATATTCTCTATGGTCACGGTGGCGTCGTCGACCAATATGCCGACCGCCAGCGCCAGCCCGCCCAGCGTCATGACGTTCAGCGTCTGGCCGAAGGCTGCAAGCGCCGCGACCGCCGCCAGGATCGCAAGCGGGATCGACAGCGCGATGATCACCGTCGAGCGCCAGGAGCCCAGGAACAGCAGGATCATCAGGGAGGTCAGCGCCGCCGCGATGGCCCCTTCGTGAATGACGCCTTCCACCGCCGCCTTCACGAACAGCGACTGGTCCCCGATGGGCAATATCTTCAGGCTGTCCGGCAGGCCCGCCGCGATCTGGGGCAGCTTTTCCTTGACGCCGTCCACGATCGCCAGGGTGGAGGTGGCGCCGTTCTTGAGGATGGTCAGCAGCACGGACCGGCTGCCCTCGACATGCACGATATTCTGCTGCGGCCCGCTGCCGTCGCGGACATGCGCGACATCGCGCATCGTGATGGTCGCGCCGTTGACCACCTTGACGGGCAGGTCGTTCAGCGCCTCTATGGAGGACGGCGCATTGTTCAGCTTCACGCTATACTGGGTTTCCCCGATCTTGACGAAACCGGCCGGATTGATCTGGTTCTGCGCGGCGATCGCCGCACCCACATCCTGCGCCGACAGCCCCTTGGACTGAAGCGCCAGCGGATTGAGGTCGATCTGCACCTGCCGCTGCTTGCCGCCCGAGGGGAAAGGCATGGCAAGGCCGGGGACCGTGATCAGCGGCGGGCGGACCTGGTTCATCCCCATGTCGAACAGCTGCTGTTCCGACAGCCCCTTGCCCGACAGGGCGAGCTGGAGGATCGGCACGGTCGACGCGCTGTAATTCAGGACAAGCGGCGGCGTGATCCCCGGCGGCATCTGGCGCAACACGGTCTGCGACACCGACGTCACCTGCGCGGTCGCGGTGCGGATGTCGGCGCCCGGCTGGAAATAGATTTTGATGATGCCGATGCCCTGAAGCGACTGGCTCTCGATATGTTCGATGTCGTTGACCGTGGTGGTCAGCACGCGCTCATAGGGATTGACGATGCGGTTGGCCATGTCCTCCGGCGACAGGCCCGCATATTGCCAGGCGACCGCCACCACGGGAATGCGGATATTGGGAAAGATGTCGACCGGCGTTCGCGCCGCCGCCAGCACCCCCGCGATCGCGATCAGGATCGCCATCACGATGAAGGTGAGCGGACGATGCAGGGCAACCTTGACGATACCGATCATTCACGACTCCACGGATGCGCCGCCGGATGATCCCCGCCGCACATGACGATACAACCTCTCCAGATATTTTCGCCGCCTGATACCAGAGACGAAGCGCGCCAGGAAATGCGCATATCGTTTGCTGCATTTCCGACCGTCGCCAGAAAGGCGGCCAGCGCGGAAATGCTCCAGGACGCGTGGGGGCTTCGTTCGGGGCGAGGCGAATTTCCACACATCCTAGAATGCGACGGCATCCCCGGCCATGGCGGAGTGCTGCGGCAATGAGGGGGCATAGCCCGCGCATCTCCGCCGGCCAGCCGGGAGACGCCGCCACATTCGAAGCCGCCCATGCGCCCTTGGACATTCTGCGTCTAATATATAATATGGCATGATCGATATGTTGAGCGACATGATTCATGGACCTTCGCCATCTCCGCTATTTTCTGTGCGTCGCTGAGGAGATGCATTTCGGCCGCGCCGCCCTGCGCCTCGGCATATCGCAGCCGCCGCTCAGCCAGCAGATCCGTGCTCTGGAGGAGGAACTGGGCGTCCGCCTGTTCGACCGCACCAGCCGCAGGGTGCGATTGACGGAGGCCGGCCGGCTGTTCGAGCCTGAAGCGCGCCGAACCCTTGCCCAGGCGGACCGCGCCGCACAGATCGCGCGCATGGCCCAAAGGGCGGAGATCGGGCGGCTGGGGCTGGGCTTCACCACTTCCGGCCCCTTCGTGCCTCCGGTGGCGCGGGCACTCTACCGCTTCCGCCAGACCTATCCCGATGTCGAACTGATCCTGCGCGAACAAGGGCGCGACGAGCAGGTGGAGAGCGTGGCGAGCCGTCAGCTCGACCTTGGCATCGTGCGTAATTTCGAGGCGCCGGCGCTGCCCGGAGGCATGCTGTCCCGATGCCTGCTCAAGGAAGAGATGGTGCTGGCCCTGCGCGCCGATCATCCGCTGGCGCTGCGCCCTGCCCCGCCGCGCATCGCAGACCTTTCCGACGAGCCGCTGGTGCTCTACGGCGCGCCCAATGGGACGGGGTTCACGGAGCATTTCCAGGCCCTGTGCGCGGAAGCAGGGTTCGTCCCGAAAATCTCGCATGAAGCCCGCAGCCTCGCGACCCTGCTGGGCCTTGTCGCGGCCGGCTTCGGCCCTACGGTGATTGCCGGGTCGATGGCGCGGCTGCATGTCGACAATGTGATCAACCGCCCGTTCGACGTGCCGGTCATGAGCGCGCTCTGGCTGATCCATCATGAGGATCTGTCACCGACCGGCCGGGCCTTTCTGAAGACCCTGCTGGAAGAACGTCATTTGTAGGAGTTAATTGAGGAAACATCTTCTGCTCAAGCCTCCTCTTCCCATTCCCCGTTCCAGCCTCTATGCATGGCCGCCGAAGGGTGGTTTCGACCGACCTTCATGATCGCGCCGGTGCCCTCCCAAGGGGCTTAATAGGGAATGCGGTGATGAATCCGCGGCTGTCCCTGCAACTGTAAGCGGCGAGCGAGACGCATAGCGATCCCCCGGAAGCGCCGGAGGATCAGCCACTGGGCCGGACGCTAAATCATGCGAGGCCTGGGAAGGCCATGCGCCAAGCTATGACCCGCGAGCCAGGAAACCTGCCTGCGTCTGGTCGCTCTTGCCTTGGTCCAGGGGATGGCCACGGCACGGTCCTCCGTCTGAGCGACGCTTACGCAGCGGGAGCTGCTGTCCGCATGCCGGGCGCAAGAGCGTCCGTCCGGCATGAAGGCGGCTCCCGTCCGGTTTCGCAGACGCCGACGGGGTACCGACCCTATGAGCATATCGACCCATGAGCCGGAATCGCCCGGGGCGCCGGCCAGCCGTCTTCGCCGCCGCGCGACCGGCATGTTCGCCGGGCTCATCGCCGCCAATCTGACGGCGTGGATCGCGGCCTTCACGATCTTCGCGGGCGATCCGGTCATGCTGGGCACGGCGTTGCTGGCCTGGAGCCTGGGCCTCCGCCATGCCGTGGACGCCGATCATATCGCCGCCATCGACAATGTGACCCGCAAGCTGATGCAGGACGGCCAGCGGCCCCTGACCGTCGGCTTCTGGTTCGCCATCGGCCATAGCGGCATCGTCCTGATCGCCGCCGTCGCCATCGCTGTCGCCGCCAATGCGCTGAGCCGGGTGGAAGCGGCGGGAGCCATCGGCGGCACCATCGCGACAATGGTGTCGGCGACCTTCCTCTTCGCCATCGCGGCGATGAACCTGATCATCCTCCGATCAGTTCTCAGGACATTCAACCATGTTCGAAAGGGTGGAGCCTATGTCGATGAAGATATGGACATATTGCTCGGCAACCGGGGTTTGCTCGCACGCCTCTTCCGCCCGCTTTTCCGGCTGGTGACGCGAAGCTGGCACATGGCTCCGCTCGGCTTCCTCTTCGGCCTGGGCTTCGATACCGCAACCGAAGTCGCCATTCTGGGCCTGTCCGCCGGTCAGGCCGCCAGCGGCCTTTCGGTTGCGACCGTCCTCATCTTTCCCCTGCTCTTCGCGGCGGGCATGGCGCTGATCGACACGGCGGACGGTGCCCTGATGATGGGCGCCTATCAGTGGGCGTTCGTGAAGCCGATCCGCAAGCTCTACTACAATATCACCATCACGCTGGTGTCGGCGCTGGTCGCGCTGCTCATCGGCGGGATCGAGGCAGCGGCCCTGCTGGGCGACAAGCTCGGCCTCAGCGGCGGCGTATGGACCCTTGCCGCCGACCTTGGCGAGCATTTCAACAGCCTCGGCTTCATCATCATCGGCCTGTTCGCCGCCTGCTGGCTGCTGAGCTGGGCCATCTATCGCTGGAAAGGCTTCGACGAGATCGAAGTCGCTCCCATCCCCAGCCACCAACCGCAAGGAAATCCCGCATGAAAAAGGTTCCCGCCACCGTCATCACCGGCTTTCTCGGCGCCGGCAAGACCACGCTGATCCGTCACCTCATCGAACATGCGGGCGGCCGCCGTCTCGCCCTCATCATCAACGAATTCGGGGACGTCGGCGTCGACGGCGCGCTGGTGCGGGGCTGCGGCGACGAAGCCTGCCCGGACGAGGACATCATCGAACTGGCCAATGGCTGCATCTGCTGCACCGTGGCCGACGATTTCCTGCCGACCATGCAAAAGCTGCTCGACCGGCCCACCCCGCCCGATCACATCATCATCGAGACCAGCGGCCTTGCCCTGCCCAAGCCGCTGGTGAAGGCCTTCCAATGGCCCGACATCCGCACGCGCGCCACGGTCGACGGAGTGATCGCCCTGATCGACGCCGACGCGCTGGCGGCGGGTCGCTTCGCCCATGACGAGGCGGCGCTCGCCGCCGCCCGCGCGGCCGACCCGACGCTGGATCATGACAGCCCCATCGAGGAACTGTTCGAGGACCAGCTTGCCTGCGCCGACCTTGTCCTGCTCAACAAGACCGATCTGGTCGCCGTGGACCGGCTGGCCGTGCTGGAGCGGGAACTGGCCCAGGAAATCCGCCCCGGCGTCCGCATCCTCCGCACGGCGAGGGGAGAGATCGAACCGGCCATATTGCTCGGCCTCGGCGCCGGGGTGGAGGACGGGATCGATGCCCGCCCCTCGCACCATGACGATGGGGAGGATCACGACCATGACGATTTCGAGAGCTTCATCGTCGACCTGGGCGAACTTTCCGGTCCGGAGCCGCTGTTGGCGGCGCTGGCGGAGAGCATCGCCGTGCATGACATCCTGCGGGTGAAGGGCTTCCTCGCCATAGAAGGGCGCCTCGCCCGCCTCGTGCTGCAAGCCGTCGGCCCCCGCATCCAGCATCATTATGACCGGCACTGGCAGGCCGACGAACCGCGCCGCTCCCGCCTGGTGGTGATCGGCCAGAGCGGCATGGACCGCGCCGCCATAGAGGCCGCGCTCGGCGCGCAGATGGCCGCTGCCTGATGCATCTGCTGACCGCCACGCCCGGCACCGTCTCCAACGGCGACGAAGCCATCGACCTCGGCCAGTCGCCGGGCGACATCGTGCTGCTGACCGTGGCGGACAGCGAACTTGCCTGTTTCGCGAGCGCAGCCCATGTTCTGGGGCAGGAACTGGGCAGGGCGGCGCCCGAAATCCGGCTGGCCAATCTCCTCCAGCTCAAGCACCCCTATTCCGTCGATCTGTATGTCGAAAAGGTCGTCGCCCACGCCAAATTCGTCTGCGTCATCCTGCTGGGCGGCAAGAGCTATTGGCCCTATGGCATTGATGAGATTGCAAATATCGCCCGGAAAAAGGGCATAGCCTTTGCGGCGATCGCCGATGGGCGAGAGGATGACCCCGCGTTGCGCGCCGCATCGACCGTCGTGGCGGAGAGCTGCGATCTCCTGCGCGACTATCTGCGGCAGGGCGGCATTGCCAACGCCATCGCCTTCCTGCGCAACGCCGCCCGCCTTGCCGGCTTCGACGCGGGCGTTCCCGATGCGCCCGTTCCGGTGGCCGACGCCGGCCTCTATTTGCCCGGCGTCGATCGACCCACGCTGGATCAGGTCAGGAGCGGATGGAAGGCAGGGCAGCCGACGGCCCTCTTCCTCTTCTACCGCGCGCTGCTGATCGCGGGCACGCTGGACGCCGTGGACCGCATGGTCGCGGGATTGGAGACGGCGGGCCTCAACGTCCTTCCTGTCCATGTGCGCGCCTTGCGCGAACCTTTCGCCCGGGACTTCCTGCAAGGGCTGATGGCGGAGGCGCCGCCGGACGTCATCCTCAACGCCACCGCCTTTGCCGCCAGCGCGCCGGGCGAGCCGCGCACGCCCTCCATCCTCGAACAGGCGGATTGCGCGATCCTCCAGACGATCTTCGCCAGCGCCGAACAGAGCGCCTGGGAGTCGAGTGCCCGCGGGCTTGGCCCCCGCGACCTCGCCATGCATGTCGCGCTGCCGGAGGTGGACGGCCGCCTCTTCATCCGCGCGGTCGCCTTCAAGGCTGCGGCACGGTTCGATGCCCGCACGGAATGCAGCATCGTCGTGCCCCAGATACTGGAAGATCGTGTCAGCTTCGTATCCCAACTTACTGCAAATTGGGCTAAACTTCGTAGAACGCGAGTGGAGGAACGTCGCGTCGCGCTCATCCTCGCCAACTATCCCAACAGGGATGGCCGCATCGGCAATGGCGTCGGCCTCGATACGCCCGCCAGTGCCGCCGCCATTCTGAAGGCCCTGGCGGAAGCAGGCTACGGAACGGATGATGCGCCCACCGACGGCGCCGCGCTGATGCAGCGCATGACAGGTGGCATCACCAATGCCGCGCCGGACCGTCCGGGTGAAATCACCCTCTCGCTCCAGGCCTATGACGCAGCCTTCGCCACGCTGCCCCAGGCGGTCCGCGAAGCCGTCCGGTGCCGCTGGGGCGCGCCCGAAACCGATCCTTTCTTCCGCGCTGGCGCCTTCCATCTGCCGGTGCACCGCTTCGGCCGGATCGCGGTCGCCGTGCAGCCGTCGCGCGGTTATCATGTCGATCCCAAGAGCAGCTATCACGACCCGGCGCTGCCCCCGCCCCATGCCTATCTCGCCTTCCATATCTGGCTGGCCGGCGATTTCGGCGCCCATGCCGTCGTCCATGTCGGCAAGCACGGCAATCTCGAATGGCTGCCGGGCAAGGCGATCGCGCTGTCCGAAAACTGCTTTCCGGAAATCTGCGCCGGGCCGATCCCGCAAATCTATCCGTTCATCGTCAACGATCCCGGCGAAGGCACCCAGGCCAAGCGTCGCATCGGCGCCTGCATCGTCGACCATCTGACGCCGCCATTGACCCGCGCCGAGAGCTACGGCCCGCTCAAGGAACTGGAGGCTCTGGTCGACGAATATTATCTCGCCGCTGGCATGGACCCACGCCGGCTGGAAACGCTGCGCAAGGACATTCTGGCCCTCGCCGCCTCGCAAGGGCTGGACAAGGATTCAGGCGCGCAGGGAAGCGGAGACGAGGCTTTAGCAGCGATCGACAACTATCTGTGCGAACTCAAGGAAATGCAGATACGTGACGGGCTGCACGTCTTCACGCAAAGCCCGAAGGGTCCCCTTCGCCGCGACCTGCTCATTTCCCTTGCCCGCTGCCCAAGGGGTATGGACGATGCCGGCCAGCAGTCCCTGCTCCGTGCGCTGGCGGATGATCTGGGGCTGGATTTCGACCCGCTCGACTGCACGATGGGCGCGTCTTGGGCCGGACCCCGGCCGGAAGCGCTGCAAAGCCTGACAGGAGCACCTTGGCGCAGCACGGGCGACACGGTGGAACGGCTGGAACTTCACGCCATCCGCCTGCTCGATGAGTTGGAACATCGTCATTCCCGCGCGTGCGGGGATGACGGCAGTTGCCGGAAAGGCGCTCCCGGTCCACGGAGCGCTGCGGTTCTCAAGGCTATCGAAACCGATCTCGCCCCGCGCGTCGATGGCTGCGGAGAGGCCGAAAAAGCCGCACTCCTCAAAGCCCTCAACGGCGATTTCGTCGCCCCGGGCCCTTCCGGAGCGCCCACCAGAGGTCGCCCCGACGTCCTCCCCACCGGGCGCAATTTCTATTCGGTCGACACCAGGGCCGTGCCCACGGTGGCGGCATGGAATCTCGGGCAGCGCTCCGCCGATCTCATCGTGCAGGACTATCTCCAGCGCGAGGGCGACTATCCCCGCGCCATCGCCCTTTCCGCCTGGGGCACCGCCAATATGCGGACCGGCGGCGACGACATAGCGCAGGCGCTGGCCCTGATGGGCGTCCGGCCCCGCTGGGACTGGGCTTCGGGCCGGGTCATCGGTTTCGAGGTCATGAAGATCGCGGAACTGAACCGCCCCCGCGTCGACGTCACCTTCCGCGTGTCCGGCTTTTTCCGCGACGCCTTCCCGGAACAGATCGACCTGATCGACAGCGCCGCCCGCGCCGTCATGGCGCTGGACGAGCCGGACGAGGACAATCCGGCCGCCGCCCGCCACCGCATCGAAACCGCCGCGCTGATCGCGCAGGGCACGCCGGAAAAGGCCGCGCGGCGCCGCGCGGGAAGCCGCGTTTTCGGTTCGAAACCGGGCGCCTATGGCGCCGGCCTCCAGGCGATGATCGACGAGAAGATCTGGCACGACCGGTCGGACCTTGCCAATGTCTATCTCGACTGGGGCAGCTATGCCTATGGCGGCGGGGTGGAAGGCGACAGCGAACGCAGCCTCTTCACGCAGCGCCTGACCGAAGCCGACGCGCTGATCCAGAATCAGGACAATCGAGAGCACGACCTGCTCGACAGCGACGATTACTACCAGTTCGAAGGCGGCATCGCCGCGGCGGTCGAGCATCTCTCCGGCAGGAGGCCGCTCAGCTATCATAACGACCACAGCCGTCCCGAACGTCCCGTCATCCGCACGCTGGAGGACGAGATCGGCCGCATCGTCCGCGCCCGCGTCACCAACCCCAAATGGATCGCGGGCATGATGCGCCACGGTTACAAGGGCGCGTTCGAGATCGCGGCCTCCGTCGACTATCTCTTCGCTTTCGCCGCCACGACCCATGCGGTGAAGGACCATCATTTCGACGCGGTCCACGCCGCCTTCATCGAGGATGAGACGGTCCGCGCCTTCATGGCGGAAGCCAATCCGGCCGCCCTGCGGGAGACCGCCGCCCGCCTTCACGAAGCGCTGGACCGCGCCCTTTGGAAACCCCGGTCGAACAGCGCCGCCATGCTTCTCTCCCAACTCAAGGATGCCCCGCAATGATCGAACGCACGCCCGAACAGCATGCCGAAAAGATGAAGAAGAAACAGGCCGCCCATGACAGGATCATGGCGACCAAGACGCAGGAAAAGGGCCTGCTGATCGTCCACACCGGCAAGGGCAAGGGCAAGACGACCGCCGCGCTCGGCATGGTGGTCCGCGCCATCGGCCATGGCAGGAAGGTGGGCGTCGTGCAGTTCGTGAAGGGCGCGATGACCACCGGAGAAAAACGGGTGTTCGATGCGTTCCCCGACAATGTCGAATTCAAGCCGATGGGCGAAGGCTTCACCTGGAACACGCAGGACCGGACGCGGGACATTGCCCTTGCACGCGAAGCATGGGATGAGGTGAAACGCATGATCGCCGATCCGGCCTATGACATGGTCCTTGCCGATGAACTCAACATCGTCCTGCGCTACGACTATCTTCCGGTCGAAGAGGTGCTGGAGGCCGTGACCGCCAGGGGCGAAATGAAGCATGTCATCGTCACAGGCCGCAACGCGCCCGAGGCGCTGACAGAGGCGGCCGATCTCGTCACTGAAATGACCCTCGTCAAACATCCCTTCCGCAGCGGCGTGAAGGCCCAGCCGGGAATCGAATTCTGACACACACCGCCTTCGACATCGCCGCCTTCGAGGAACTGGTGCACCTGCGCCGCGACGTGCGCCATTTCCTCACCGATCCGCTGGACGAGAGCGAGGTCGAACGGCTCCTTGCCCTCGCCCATAGCGCGCCTTCCGTCGGGCTGTCGCAGCCCTGGCGTTTCGTCCGGATCGAAACGCCCGCCTTGCGCGAGGATCTTGCCGCTCATGTCGACGCGCAGGTGATCGAGGCGGGCAGTATCTATCGGGGGGAGGAAGACAGGCTGTACCGAAGCCTGAAATTGCACGGCCTGCGCGAAGCGCCTGTGCTGTTCGCGGTCTATTGCGACGAAGGCACGGAAACCGGCCACAGGCTGGGCGCGATCACCATGCCGGAGGCGCGCCGCTATAGCTGCGTGATGGCGATCCACACCCTCTGGCTGGCTGCCCGCACGCGCGGCATCGGCATGGGCTGGGTTTCGATCCTCGACCGCCCGACCGTGGACGCCCTGCTCGCCATTCCGGAAAACTGGCGCTGCCTCGGCCTGCTGTGCCTGGGCTATCCGGTGAGCGAGGAGGCGACGCCGGAACTGGAGAGGCGCGGCTGGGAACATCGCACCGACTGGCATTCCACCATCGTCACGCGCTGACGATTCCCGTCCGAAGGCCTCTTCCCTTTCCTTTCCGCCCGGCCTATGAGCGTTTTTGGAGCGGGTTCCGCCCGCTCCATCGATCGCGTCGGTGCCCCGAAGGGGCTTAAATGGGAACGCGGTGCGGGAGGAGACTCCCTAATCCGTGGCTGTCCCTGCAACTGTGAGCGGCGAGCAAGGCAAGGACGTGCGGTTCCCCCCCGGGGAACGGCCAGCCACTGGAGCGATCCGGGAAGGCCCGTGCCGAAGCGACGACCCGCAAGCCAGGAGACCTGCCGAACGCAAAGGTCGCTCTAGCCATGGTCCAGGGGATGGTCACGGCTCGGTTCTCCGCACGGGCGACGAAATGCGGCTGGGGGTGAACCCTCCGGCCGTCGTTGCGACGTGGGAGGTAAGGTCCGTTGCCAGACGCGCAAAGCGCATCGTCCGCCGCCATTCGCGGCTGGTGCCCGACGGCATGGCGCCCGATGATGGCGGGCGACGGGCTGCTGGTGCGGGTCCGTCCACCGCTGGGCCGCCTGACCGTCCCCCAGGCCATCGGCCTTGCCGAAGCCGCACGTCTTCACGGCAATGGCCTTGTCGATCTCACCAACCGGGCCGCGCTCCAGCTTCGCGGCGTGACGGAACAAGGCCATGGCCCGCTGCTCCGGCACCTTGTCGCCCTGGGCCTTGCAGATCACGATCCGGCCCGCGAAGCGCGCCGCAATTTCCTGCTCGCTCCCGATTCATCGCCCGGGGATGACACGGAAAGCATCGCGCTCAGCCTGATCGCCCACATCGATGAGCTGCCCCAGCTTCCTTCCAAGATAGGGATCGCCATAGATGCCGGGCCTGCGCCCTGTCTTGCCGCCGTCCCCGCCGATTTCCGGTTCGAGCGCAGCGAGGCGGGCAGGCTGCTGCTGCGGGTGGAGGGGCGTCCGCTGGGTTCGCCCACCAGCGTTGAAACGGCGGCGCGCGACCTGATTGCGCTTGCCCGCTGGTTCCTTGCCACGGGCGGCGGCGCATTGGGCCGCGCGGCCCGGCACGAAGCCCCGCTGCCCACCGCTGCCGACATCGCGCCCGCGCCGTCCCGCCCGCTGTCCCAATTGCTGGCGGAGGCATCGGGGCCTTTCCACGGCATTCCCTTCGGTCAGCTTGACGCCGACAGCCTTATCGCGCTGGCCGGGAAACCGCATGTCACGGCCCTGCGCCTCACCCCATGGCGCGGCTTGATCCTGGAAGGCGACGCAGACAGTGCGGAGCACGCCTCCCCTGACGGCCTGCTCCGCGTCGACGCCTGCCCCGGCGCGCCCGCATGCCCGCAGGCAAGCGTCGAAACCCGCGGCCTCGCCACCCGGCTCGCGCCCCTTGTCGAAGGGTCGCTGCATGTGTCCGGCTGCGCCAAGGGCTGCGCCCGCCAAAGGCCCGCAGGGCTGGTCCTCACCGGACGGCAGGGCCGCTTCGACCTGTCCCGCAACGCCCGCGCCGGATCGCCGCCGGAAACGACCGGCCTGACCGCCCGACAAATCCTCGCCCTTTTCGGAAGGCCCTGATGCCCCACAGCTACGAAACCGACGGAGCCGCCATCTACCGGCAGTCCTTCCGCACCATTCGCGCCGAAGCCGACCTTGCCCGCTTCTCGCCCGAGGAGGAACGCATCGCCGTCCGCATGATCCATGCGGCGGGCCTGGTCGGACTTGCTTCCCACATCCGCTTTTCCCCGTCCTTCGCCCGGGACGCCATCGCCGCGCTTCAGGCGGGCGCGCCGATCCTCTGCGACGCGCGCATGGTGTCGGAGGGCATAACCCTGAAGCGCCTGCCCGCCGACAATCCGATCCTCTGCACCCTGAACGATCCGCAGGTGCCTGCCCTGGCGGCGCAAATGTCCAACACCCGCTCGGCCGCGGCGCTCGAACTCTGGCGCCCGCATCTGGAGGGCGCGCTGGTTGCGATCGGCAATGCCCCGACGGCGCTTTTCCATCTGCTCAACATGCTGGAGGACCCCGACTGCCCCCGCCCGGCCGCGATCATCGGCTGCCCCGTCGGCTTCGTCGGCGCGGCGGAATCGAAGGAAGCGCTCTGGCGCAGCCGGCCCGTCCCCTGCTGTATCGTGGAGGGTCGCCCCGGCGGCAGCGCCATCACGGTCGCGGCGGTGAATGCGATAGCGAGCCCGGCGGAATGAGCGGCGGGACCATCCATGGCGTCGGCCTGGGACCGGGGGCGCAGGACCTGATGAGCGTCCGCGCCGACCGGCTGATCCGCAATGCCCGGCACATCGCCTATTTCCGCAAGAGGGGAAGGTCGGGCCATGCCCGCAGAATCGTGGAGGGCATGTTGCGCGCCGATGCCGTCGAATATCCGATGGAATATCCGGTCACGACGGAAATCCCGCTGTCAGACCCGCGCTACAATGATCTGCTCTCGACCTTCTATGCCGATTGCACGGCGCATCTGGACGGGCTTTCGGCACGCGGCGAGGATGTGGTCGTCCTTTGCGAAGGCGATCCCTTCTTCTACGGCAGCTTCATGCACCTGCACAGCCGCCTTGCCGCGCCGGTGAAGATCGTCCCCGGCATCACCGGCATGTCCGGCGCCTGGACCGCCAGCGGCATGCCGATCAGTTGGGGCGACGATGTCCTGACGGTGTTGATGGCCACCCTGTCCGAAGAGGAACTGACCCGCCGCATCCGCGACAGCCATGCTCTGGTCGTCATGAAGATCGGCCGCAACCTTCCCAGGCTTCGCCGCGCCGTCGAAGCCGCGGGCAAGCAGGACAGCGCCTGGCTGGTCGAATATGCGACCATGGCGGATCAGCGCATCACCCCGCTGACGGAAGCGACCGACGTCACCGCCTATTTTTCGATCCTGCTGGTCCACGGACAGGGCCGCCGTCCATGACCGGATGGGTAGTGGCAGCCGGTCTTGGTCCGGGAGCGGACGCGCTCATCACGCCGGAGGTGTCGGATGCGCTGGCGCAGGCGAGCGACGTCATCGGATACATCCCCTATGTCGCCCGGGTGGCCCAAAGACCGGGCCTGACGCTCCACGCCTCGGACAATCGGGTCGAACTCGACCGCGCCGCCCATGCCCTGGCCCTCGCCGCGCAGGGCAAGCGGGTGGCGGTGGTTTCCTCGGGCGATCCGGGGGTCTTCGCCATGGCCTCCGCCCTGTTCGAAGCCGTGGAGGCAGGGCCGGAGGACTGGCGCGACCTCGACATCCGCGTCCTGCCCGGCATCACCGCCATGCTCGCCGCCGCCGCAAGGGCGGGCGCGCCGCTCGGCCATGATTTCTGCGCCATCAACCTGTCCGACAATCTCAAGCCCTGGCCGCTGATCGAGCGCCGCCTGCGCCTCGCCGCACAGGCCGATTTCGCCATGGCCTTCTACAATCCCCGTTCCCGTTCCCGGCCGGAGGGTTTCGGGCGGGCGCTGGCGATCCTGCGAGAGGAATGCGGCGAGGACCGGTTCATCCTGTTCGCCCGGGCCGTCTCCACGCCGGAGGAAACGCTGAGCGTGGTGCCGTTGAGCCGCGCCACTGCGGACATGGCCGACATGCGCACCATGGTCATCGTCGGTTCCAGCCGCACCCGGCTGATCGAACGCTCCGGCCCGCCGATCCTCTATACGCCGCGCTCCGCCGCATGACCCAGCCATTGCAGCACCCCGGCGACCTCATGCGTCACCTGCGCCGCTGGACAGGCCGGACGCTCGATCATCACGACCGGCAGTCCCAGCATCCGCGCGGCGACCAGCTTCGCCCGCGCGCCGCCGCCACCCGCATTTTTCGACACCACGCAGTCGATGCCATGGGCGCGCATCAACTGCATGTCGCCCTCCACCGTGAAGGGACCGCGGTCGATGACCAGCGCATGATCGGGCAGCCCCGGCGCAACGGCGGGCATATCGACGAAGCGCAACAGATAATGATGCTGAGGCTGCACGGCGAAGGCGTCCACATGCATGCGCCCCAGGGCCAGCATCACATTCCGCCTGGCTCCCTCCAGCGCCGCCACCGCCCCGGCCATGTCCGGCACATGGGTCCAGCGGTCTCCCTCCGCCGCGGTCCAGGGCGGCCGGGTCAGCATGATGTGCTCTACCCCCGCCTCCCGCGCCGCGCCAAGGGCATTCCCGCTCATCACAGCGGCGAAGGGATGAGTGGCGTCCACCAGATGGGTGACGCCTTCCTCCCGCAAATAGCGCGCGAGGCCGGCCATGCCCCCGAAGCCGCCGACGCGCACCGGCACCGGCTGCGCCCGTGGTTTGTCCGTCCGCCCCGCATAGCTCAACACCGCGCGAACGCCCCGCTCGGCAAGAGCAGCCGCAAGCGCGCTCGCTTCCGTGGTGCCGCCCAGAATGAGGATATTGGACATGCCCGATACTCCTGACGGTCCGTGGCTGACGATCGTCGGCATCGGGGAAGACGGCCCGAATGGCCTGTCGTCCGCCGCCCGCGAAGCGCTGGAGAAAGCCGCGCTCGTCGCCGGAGCGCCGCGCCATCTTGCGCTGCTGCCAGCCCTTAGGGCCGAAAGCCTGCCCTGGCCAGTCCCGTTCGCGGCCGGCGTTCCGATGCTGCTCGCCCGCCGTGGAGACCCAACCGTCCTGCTTGCCTCCGGCGATCCCTTCTGGTTCGGCGCGGGGAGCAGCATCACGCGGCATTTGCGGCCGGATGAATGGACGGCGCACCCTGCCCCCTCCACATTCTCCCTTGCCGCCGCGCGGCTGGGCTGGGCGCTTCAGGACGTGGAATGCCATGGCCTCCACGCCGCGCCGCTGACGCGGTTGCGCCACGGTCTCGTGCCCGGCCGCCGCTCCATATTGCTGCTGCGCGACGGGCAGGCGGCGGGCGAGCTTGCCGCCTGGCTGACGGAACAGGGCTTCGGCCGTTCGACCCTGCATGTGCTGGAAGCGCTGGGCGGCCCCCGCGAACATATCCGCCAGTGCACGGCCGAAGCGCCGGACCTTGCCGATGTCGCGCATCCCGTTGCGGTCGGCCTGTCCGTGGCGGGCGAAGGCAGGACGCTCCCCCGCTCCAGCGGCATCCCCGACGACTGGTTCGACCATGACGGCCAGATCACCAAGCGCCCGGCCCGCGCCCTGACCCTGTCCGCCCTGGCGCCCCGCCCCGGCGAGACATTATGGGACATAGGCGCAGGTTCCGGCTCCATCGCCATAGAATGGCTGCTCGCCCATTCCTCCACCCAGGCCGTCGCTTTCGAGGCCGATCCGGATCGCGCCGCCCGGGCGCGCGCCAATGCCCTTCATCTGGGCGTCGACCGCCTGACCGTCATGGAAGGCAGAGCCCCCGACATCCTGACCGGCCGGACCCGCCCCGAGGCCGTCTTCATCGGCGGCGGGCTGAGCCAGTCCCTGCTCGCGACATTGTTCGCCCTGCCCGGCGGTCCCACGCGCCTTGTCGCCAATGCCGTCACGTTGGAATCGGAAGCGCTGCTTGCCAAATGGCATGCCGACAAGGGCGGCAACCTGCTTCGCGTCGAGCTTGCGCAGGCGATGCCCCTGGGCAGCCGTCGCGGCTGGCGTTCCGCCTATCCGCTGGTGCAGTGGAGCGTGACGCTATGATCGTCGCCGGCTTCGGCTTCCGCCACAGCGCGTCGCTCGCTTCGCTGGAATCGGCGCTGGAGCAGGCGACGGGCGCCATGATCGCCGTCGACGCGCTGGCAACCCTCGATGGCAAGGCCGGGCAGCTTGCGCCATTGGCGCGCAAGCTCGCCCTGCCCCTGATGGCCGTCGGCGTTGAAAGGCTGGCGGAACAGCCCGTGGCCACCCGATCTCCCGCCAGCATGGCCGCCCATGGCACCGGCAGCGTCGCCGAAGCCACGGCCCTCGCCGCTTCAGGGCCCAAGGGCCGCCTGCTAGCGCCCCGCGCCTTCTCTTCCGACCGCCTCGCAAGTTGCGCCCTAGCCGAAAGCCCTGCCTCTTGACCGTTCATTTCATCGGCGCCGGTCCCGGCGCGCCCGACCTCATCACCCTGCGCGGGCGCGACCTGATCGCGCGTTCTCCGGTCTGTCTCTATGCCGGATCGCTGGTGCCCGCCGCCCTGCTCGATCATTGTCCGGCAGGCGCGCGGATCGTCAACACGGCGCCGCTGACCCTGGACGAGATCGTCGCCATCATCGTCGATGCCCATCAAGCGGGGCATGACGTCGCGCGCCTTCATTCCGGCGACCTGTCCGTCTGGTCGGCCATGGGCGAGCAGCTTCGGCGGCTGAAAGCGATCGGCATTCCTTTCAGCATCACGCCCGGCGTCCCCTCCTTCGCCGCCGCCGCTGCCGCCATCGGCGCCGAACTGACGCTGCCCGAACTCGGCCAGTCGGTGATCCTCACCCGGACGCCGGGACGCGCCAGCGCCATGCCGTCCGGTGAAAGCCTCTCCGCATTCGGCGCGACCGGCGCGACGCTCGCCATCCATTTGTCGATCCATAATCTGGCGCAGGTGGTGCGCGACCTGATCCCGCATCATGGCGCCCATTGCCCCGCGGCCGTGGTGTGGCGCGCAAGCTGGCCGGATCAGCGGATCGTGCGGGCGACGCTGGGCACCATCGGGGAAGCTGCTGCGGACGGGCCCGAACGGACCGCCATCATTCTTGTCGGCCCGGTGCTGGGCAGCGAGGATTTCGCGGAAAGCAGCCTCTACGCGCCCGGCTATGACCGCCGTTTCCGACCGGCCAGCGCCGACTCCGCCTTCATCGACAAGCCATGACGCCGGGCCTTCTGATCGCGGCGCCCCGTTCAGGATCGGGCAAGACGACCGTCACGCTGGGCCTGTTGCGGGCCTTTTCCCGGATGGGCATCAGGGTACAGCCGTTCAAGTCCGGCCCCGACTATATCGACCCTGCCTTCCAGCAGGCGGCCAGCCGCCGCCCCTCCTTCAACCTCGACAGTTGGGCGATGTCCGCATCGCAGATGGCGACCGTTGCGGGCCGGGCCGACGCAGAGCTGATCGTCGCGGAAGGCGTGATGGGCCTGTTCGACGGCGCCCCCGCCATCGGGGAAGCCGGCACCGGCGCGAGCGCGGACATCGCGGCGCTGTTCGGCTGGCCCGTCCTTCTCGTCATGGACGTGTCGGGCCAGAGCCAGTCCGCCGCCGCCATCGCCAGCGGTTTCCGTGGCCTTCGTTCCGATATTTCCATGGCCGGCGTCGTCCTCAACCATGTCGCCAGCCAGCGCCACGAACGGCTGATCCGCGCGGCGATGGAGGAGGCGGGCATCCCCGTCCTGGGCGCCATACCGCGCTCCGCCGCGCTCCACCTTCCGGAGCGTCATCTGGGTCTGGTCCAGGCGGCCGAACAGGCCGATCTCGACCGGATCATCGACCGGATGGCGGACATCGTGGCGACCCATGTGGACCTCAACGCCGTCCGGCGCGCGGCCCGGTCCACCCCGGCGCAGGATCGCGCTTCAATGCCGACCCTGCCGCCACCCGGCCAGCGCATCGCCATCGCCCGTGACGAAGCCTTCTCCTTCACCTATGCGCATCTCCTGTCCGGCTGGCGGGATGCAGGCGCCGAAATCCTGCCCTTTTCCCCCCTGGCCGACGAAGCCCCGGCAGCCAATGCCGATGCGGTCTGGCTCCCCGGCGGCTATCCCGAACTCCATGCGGGCCGGATCGCGCAGGCGGCCCATTTCCTTTCCGGCCTGCGCCACCACGCACTGGACCGTCCGATCCATGGCGAATGCGGCGGCTATATGGTGCTGGGACAGGCGCTGATCGATGCCGACGGGCAGGCACATGCCATGGCCGGCCTGCTCGGCCTCGTCACCAGCTTCGCGGAACGGCGCCTTCATCTTGGCTACCGACAGGCGCGCTTGCTGGCGCCGATGGGCGGCATGCCTGCGGGAGCGATGCTGAACGGCCATGAATTCCATTATTCCACCATCGTCGAGCAACCGGACAGCCCGCTCGCTCATGTGACCGACGCGGAAGGTCAGGCCGTTCCGTCGACGGGATCGCATCGCGGCCGTGTCACCGGCAGTTTCTTCCACCTCATCGCTCCCGCTTCGAAAGCCTCCTCATGATCAGCATCGACCTTATCGGCATCGGCACGGGCAATCCCGATCACCTCACCCGCGCCGCGGTGAAGGCGATGAACGACGCCGACCTCATCCTGCTGCCCCGCAAGGGCGACGCCAAGTCTGACCTCATCGACCTGCGCCGCGCCATTTGCGCCGAACTGCTGACGCAGGCGGTGAAAATCGTGGAATTCGACATGCCCCGGCGAGCGGACCGGACCGATTATGTCGGCGCCGTCCTCGACTGGCACGATGCCATCGCCTCGCTCTGGATGGAGCAGTTCGCGCGGCACCTTCCCGAAGGCGGCAGGCTCGCCCTGCTGGTCTGGGGCGATCCGTCGCTTTATGACAGCAGCCTGCGCATCGCCGGGCGCCTGCTGGGCGTGAAGGTCCGCGTGATCCCCGGCATCACCAGCGTACAGGCGCTGACCGCCGCCCACGGCATCTGCCTCAACGACCTTGCCGATCCCGTGCTGATCACCACCGGCCGGCGCCTCAGCGAACGCGGCTGGCCGGACTGCGCCGACAGCCTGATCGTCATGCTGGATGGCCATTGCGCCTTCCAGACCCTGCCGCCAGAGGGTCTCGACATCTGGTGGGGCGCCTATCTGGGATTGCCCCAGGAAAGGCTCGCCCAGGGTCCGCTGGCCATGAGAGGGGCCGAAATCGCCTCATGCCGCGCCGCGCTCCGCCAGGAACACGGCTGGATCATGGACATCTATCTTTTACGAAGGCGCACGACGGTCCGACGACCCTGAAGCCGTCAGGCGACGTTCGGCATCAGTTCGATGATCGGCCTGCTAGCGGCCTGTCGCATGCCGCTCGATGCCGTTTCGGCGCGGCGGCGGAACTCGGCAGCCATTGCCTGATGCATCATGCGCGCCGAAGCATCCGCGGTGGTCGCTGCCAGTTGATCATGCATTCTTGCCCGGTCTAGACATTCTTCTGGCGTAAGAGCATTCGTCATGAATCGAACTCCTGCCTGTCGCAGGGCCCATCCTCTCCACCGCCTTCAGAGCGACAGATCCGACTTCGCCCACGAAAAACCGGCGGACAACTTAACCTTTCCCATCATCGATTGAAAACGGAATCTTGCCGCAGCCCTTTTCCCGTCCGCCGCGCGCACCGGTTCAGCGCAGCCAGGCCGCATTGGGCTGCGCGCTATGGCTTTTCAATTCCTTGCGCGTTTCGGAATCAACCTCCTTCAACAGCACTTCATAACCCCAGAGATTCGCCAGATTTTGCAAGACCATAGCGGCATCGCGGGCCTCCAGTTGGACGCCGTCCAGCACCGAATGCTCGACGATCAGCTTGCGGTCGCCGGCCAGGTCGACATCGACCACCTGTATGTCGGGTTCCTGCCGCCCGATTTCATATTCCCGCGCCAAGGAGCGCCGAATCCGGCGATAGCCGCGCTCATCATGAATGGCGTCGACCCGCAGTTCCGATTCGCCCTGCTTGTCGAGGATCTTGAACAGCCGCCATTGCCGGATCAGATGTGGGCTCAGAAATTGCGAAACGAAGCTTTCGTCCCGATAATTGGCCCATATGTCCTTCAGCACCTCCATCGGGTCGCCCGATCCGGCAATATCCCCGAACCATTCGCGATCCTCCTCCGTCGGCGCACGGCAGACCCTTTCGATGTCCGACATGATGCCGAAGCCCAGGGCATAGGGGTTGAAACCGCCAAATTGTCCTGAATCATAGGTGGGTTGATAGACGACATTGGTATGGGATGAGAGGAATTCCATGAAGGCGCCGTCGGTCAGCCATCCCCGTTCGTGCAGCGTCGTCATGATGCGGTAATGGGTGTAGGTCGCAGCGCCTTCGTTCATCGCCTTGGTCTGGCGCTGCGGGTAGAAATATTGCGCGATCAACCGCACGATCCGCAAAATCTCCCGTTGCCAGCTTTCCAGCCGGGGACCGGACTTTTCCAGGAAATAGAGGATATTTTCCTGCGGCAGTCCCAGCGCCGCCCGTCTGGCGTCGCTGGGGATCGCATCCGCCTTCGCTCCAGTGGGCACGGTCCGCCACAGATCGTCATAGATGCGGTCGCGATAGGCCTGCCGTTCCGCCTCCCGCGCCGCCTCCGCCTTCAAGTCCCTTGGGCGGACGCGCGGATAGCGATGCACGCCCTGGTTCATCAGCGCATGGGCGGCGTCCAGCACCCGCTCGACCGGCAACTGACCGTAGCGCTCCTCGCACTGCGCGATGTAGCGCTTGGCGAATTCCAGATAATCCAGAATTCCCTCGGCATCGGTCCATTGCTTGAAGACATAATTATTCTTGAAGAAATGATTATGCCCGAAGGCCGCATGGGCGATGACCAGCGTCTGCATCGTCGCGCTGTTTTCCTGCATCAGATAGTTGATGCAGGGATCGCTGTTGATGACCAGCTCATAGGCCAGGCCGCGCAGCCCCTTGCGGTACATCATCTCATTGGTCACGAACTGCTTGCCGAAGGACCAGTGTTTGTAGAAGAGCGGCATGCCGATGGAGGAATAGGCGTCCAGCATCTGCTCCGCACTGATGACTTCTATCTGATTGGGATAGATGTCGAGCTTCATTTCCTGGAGCGCGATGGGCTCGATCGTTTCGTAAATGCGGTTGATGAGCGCGAAGTCCCAATCGCTTCCCGTGAACAGCGGGGCGGACGCCAGTTCGACCGTCATGCCGGTTCCACCATCATGAACTCCGCTCCGCCACGCCCTTGCGCTGGAACAACTCCCGGAAAACCGGATAGATTTCCCGCCGATGATGCACCTTGCGCATCACGAAATTGCGGTTTGCCTCGCTGACCGGGGCATAGGCCTGCCACAGTCCCGTCGTCGTGCCGATGGTCTCTATGTCGGCGAATTCCTCTCGCCCGACTTCCAGATAGGCGAAATATTGGCTGAAGGGCAGGATTTCCTGCTGCATCAGGCTGACCACCCGGCCATTGTCGGACTGCATGGTGTCGCCGTCCGACGCCTGCGCCACATAGATGTTCCAGTCATCCGGACGGAAGCGTTCCTGCACCACCTCGATCAGTTTCTCCAGCGCGCTCGACACCAAAGTGCCGCCCGTCACCGTGCTGTAGAAGAAGGTCTGCTCGTCCACCTCCGCCGCCCGGTCGGTATGGTGGATGAACACCACCTCCACATGCTCGTAGCAGCGCGACAGGAACAGGTGCAGCAGCGCGAAGAAACGCTTCGCCAGATCCTTCATATGCTCCGTCATGGAGCCGGAGACGTCCATCAGGCAGAACATCACTGCCTGGGCCACGGGCTTGGGCACCGTCTCAAACCGGCGATAGCGCAGGTCCACAGGGTCGATATAGGCGATCAGGTTGCGGCGGCGGATGACGGTCGAGCGTTCCTCGCGCAATGCCTCCAGCCGTACGGCATCGTCGGGCAGGGCCGGATCGCGCGCCTCGATCAGCGCGATCTCCTCCTCGATCCGGGCAAGATCGGCGCCCTTGGGACGGCGAAGCGCCAACCGACGCGACATCGCCTTCTGCATCGTGCGCGGCACGGACAGGTTGGATGGGTTGCCGACCGTCGAATAGCCTGCCCGCCTTATGCCGTCGACGGCCCCGCCGATCAGCCGCCTTTTGGCGAGGTCCGGCAGCTCCAGATCGTCGAGGAACAGGTCCAGAAACTCTTCCCGGCTCAGCGCGAACTGGAAATCGTCATTCCCCTCGCCCTGCCCGGCCTTCGACCCCGCGCCCGCGCCGCCATCGGGCCGCTTGATCCGGTCGCCTTCCATATAGTCGTGATTGCCGGGGAAGACCCGTTCGCGGCTGCCACCCTGCGCGGCGCGGTGCAGCGTCGGTTCGTGGATGACGTCGCGCTGGATCGAAATCTGGCCTTCCTTGTCCAGATCCTTGATGCTGCGGTCCTTCAGGCTGTCGCGCACCGCCTGCTGCACATATGCCCTTGCCCTCCGCAGGAAGCGCTGCCTGTTGACCAGGCTCTTGCCTCCTGGATTCAACCGTCTGTCGACTATGTGCATGGCGGGCTTGGCGCCTCCATCATCCGGCCTGCTTGACGCGTATATACCATTCGACAAGCCGCCGAACCTGCCGCTCAGTATAGCCTCTTTCGATCATCCGCGCGACGAATTCGTCATGTTTGGTCGCGGTCTCGCCGTCCTTCTTCGATCCGAAGCTGATGACCGGCAGCAGGTCCTCGACCTGGCTGAACATCCGCTTCTCGATCACCTCGCGGATTTTCTCGTAACTGGTCCATGACGGGTTGCGCCCGTCATTGCTGGCCCGCATGCGCAGCGCGAACTTCACCACCTCGTTGCGGAAATCCTTGGGATTGGCGATCCCGGCGGGCTTTTCGGTCTTGGACAGTTCCTGGTTGATGACCTCCCGGTCCAGCAATTGACCCGTGTCCGGGTCCTTGAAGTCCAGATCCTCGATCCACGCATCGGCATAGGCGACATAACGGTCGAACAGGTTCTGCCCATAATCATGGTAGGATTCGAGATAGGCCTTCTGGATTTCATTGCCGATGAACTCGGCATAGCGCGGCGCCAGTTCGCCCTTGATGAACTCCAGATAGCGGGATTCGATCTCGGCGGGGAACTGCTCCTGCCGGACCATGCCCTCCAGCACATACATGAGGTGCACGGGATCGGCCGCGATCTCATTGGTGTCATGGTTGAAGGTGGCCGACAGCGCCTTGAAGGCGAAGCGGGTCGAAATGCCCGACATGCCCTCGTCCACGCCAGCAGCGTCGCGATATTCCTGAAGACTCTTGGCCCTCGGATCGATTTCCCGCAGCATCTCGCCGTCATAGACGCGCATCTTGGAGTAGAGATTGCTGTTCTCATGCTCCCGCAGCCGCGTCAGCACGGAGAAACGCGCCAGCATGTCCAAAGTCCCCGGCGCGCAGGGCGCCTTGTTCAGGTCCGATTCCCGCAGCAACTTCTCGTAGACATGCCGTTCCTCGGTGGCCTGCAAACTATAGGGAACCTTGATGACGTAGATACGGTCGATAAAGGCTTCGTTATTCTTGTTGTTCTTGAAATTCGCCCATTCCGATTCATTGCTATGGGCCATGATAATGCCGGTATAGGGAATGGCGCCGATATTCTCCGTGCCGATATAATTGCCCTCCTGCGTCGCGGTCAGCAACGGGTGGAGCATCTTGATCGGCGCCTTGAACATCTCGACGAATTCCAGCATGCCCTGGTTCGCCCGGTTGAGCCCGCCCGAATAGCTGTAGGCGTCCGGATCGTTCTGCGAGAGCATTTCCAGCTTGCGGATGTCGACCTTGCCGACCAGCGAGCTGATGTCCTGGTTGTTCTCGTCGCCCGGCTCGGTCTTGGCGATGGCGACCTGCCGCATGCGGGACGGCATCATGCGCACGACCCTGAACTGGGATATGTCGCCGCCATATTCATCCAGCCGCTTGCGGCACCAGGGGCTGATCATGCCGGTCAGCCGCCGCCGGGGAATGGCGTAATTCTCCTCGATATAGTCGCCATGGGTTTCGGCGTCGAACAAGGCGAGCGGGCTTTCGAAGATCGGGCTGATCTCATCCCCCGCCTTCAGCACATAGATGGGATGCACTTCCATCAGCGCCTTCAGCCGTTCGGCCAGGGACGACTTGCCGCCGCCCACCGGACCCAGCAGGTAGAGGATCTGCTTGCGCTCCTCCAATCCCTGGCTGGCGTGGCGCAGGAAACTGACGATATGTTCGATCGTCCCTTCCATGCCGTAGAAATTGGTGAAGCTCTTGTAGCGGCGGATGGTCCGGTTCATGAAGATCCGGCCCAGCCGCTGATCGCGCGAGGTGTCGATGATCTCCGGCTCACCGATTGCTGCCAGCAGCCGCTCCGGCGCGGACGCATGCATCAATGGATCGTTGCGACATCCCAGCAGATAATCTTCGATAGACATTTCGGCCTGACGCCGATCATCGAACTTCCGCGTGAAGCTGGAAAACAGCTCATTCTTTGTCACTGGCGACTCCCGCTAAAGTAGCCATGGAATGTATATAGACCCTTATGGTCTGTAAAAACAGTGCAATAGAACCTGTTCAGAGTAAAAAATTCAAATCTGTCCAATCGTCGATCTGCATGTTTCTGCAAAAAGAACGCACGATGCTTATCCGGCCACGCAGAAGCATTTCCGGCAATCGCACGACCATCTTCATGCGACCGGCAAGATCATTACCGCGCCGCCGTCATGCAGCATCTTCCAATCGGCGCGACGTTCCCCCGCCGCGATATGATGCATAGTGTCACCTGAGCCCCCGGGAGGGAAGAGGGTAAAGGAGATAATCTCACCAGGGGTGCATTGGTTCCCATGCATGGAACGATGCGATCGCGACGATCGAAGGCTGCATTGCACATGCTGAACCTGTTTCAGCATCCATCCCGCCTGCGGAAATGCCGTTACGCCCGCATGTCGATCGTGGCGATCAGCCCGCCGTCCGGCGCATTGGCCAGGCGCACGGACGCCTCGAAACTCAGCGCCAGCGATCGCGCGATGGTGAGGCCGATGCCGGTCCCGGGCCGCCCGCCGGGCTGCCCCGCCACACCGCGGGTGAAGGGTTCGAACATCTGGTCCAACTGATCGGGTGCGATGCCCGGCCCATGGTCGCGCACCTCGATCAGCACGCGCGTCCCCTGCCGCATGCAACTGACGTCGGCGCTGCCGCCATATTTCACGGCATTGTTCACCAGATTGCTGATGCAGCGGGTCAGCGCGTTGGGCTTGACCCGGACCGTGCCGCCGCAGCCTGACAGGAAACGCACGGGCAATCCCAGGTCCTGCGCGTCTTCGGCCATGCTGGTCAGCAGCGAATCGATGTCGATCACCGACCAGTCCTCCTGCGCCTCCGTGCTCGCCGCCAGGTCCAGCCCTTCGCGGACCAGCGTCATCATCGCCTGGTGATCCTGCAAGAGGCGGGCCCGCAACTCCTCGTTCTCCACCAGTTCCAGCCGCAAGCGCAGGCGGGTGAGCGGCGTCTGAAGATCATGGCTGATCGCCGCCAGCAACTGCGTCCGCTCGGCAAAGCCCGCACGGACCCGGCGCTGCATCAGGTTGAAGGTCGACAGGGCGGCCCGCACTTCTTCCGGCCCCCGCTCCGGGATTTCCTCCGGATCGACCGATACCGAAAAGGCTTCGGCCGCCCGCTCCAGCCGGCGCAGCGGCTTGGCGACGAAGCGCGCGACGACGATCGCCAGCCCCGCCGAGGACAGCAGGATCAGCAGCAGGTAGATCGGCTTGGCGAGATTGCTGGGCGGCTTGACGACCCGCGGCAAATAGAGGGCGAGCGACCGCCGTTCGCCCGTGCCGTCGGTGAAGCGCACGACCCAGCAATCGGGCCGTGGCGCGTCGATCAGACCCGCCGCCCGGTTGTTCGGATCGACCTTGCCGGCCGGAAAGCACAGCCCGACCGGCACCTGCCCCGCTTCGGGGTTGGAGTGCGGCCCGAAACGCACCGCCAGCGCGTCCGCCAGCGTCGGGTCCGGGTCCGCCAGCGCCACGCCCTCCGGCGCGGTCCTCGCCCCCATGATCTGTTGGTCCTTCAGCATCGCCTCTATCTTGACCGGATCGTGACTCAGCCGCTGCGCGATGTCGACGGCGCTGGCCACGACGCGTTGAAGGCGCCAGCGCTCGAAATCGAGATGCCGGGCCTGCTCCGCGACCAGCAGCGCCAGCACGGCGGCGATCGTCATGCCGACGGTCAGCAGCAGGAATATCTGTCCCACCAGCGACCGGAAGAAATTGCGCGCCCGCGCCGCGACGGAGATCATCATGCGCCGATCATCCGCCCGTCATTCATAGGTCACCGAGCTCGCCAGCACATAGCCTTCGCCCCGCACCGTCAGGATCAGGCCGTCGCCGCCCGGGCTGTCGGCCAGTTTCTGCCGCAACCGGCTGACCTGCAGGTCTATGGACCGGTCGAACGCCGCCGTGGCCCGGCGTTCGGGCACCAGCGCCTCGCGCGAGAGCACCACATTGGGTTCCTCGATAAAGCGCGACAGCAGCCGGAATTCGGCGGAGGAGAGCATGATCAGCCGCTCGTCGCTGGCGATCAGCCGCCGCTGGAACAGGTCGAGCCGCCACGATCCGAAGCGGGCGATCCGCGCCGTCTTCTGCCGCGCCGGCTCCTCGCTGCGCGACCGCCGCAGCAGGTTGCGCACCCGCACCAGCAGCTCGCGCGGCTCGAACGGCTTGGTCAGATAATCGTCCGCGCCCAGTTCCAATCCCAGCACCCGGTCTATGGCGCTGCCCCGCGCCGTCACCATGATGATCTGAACCCCATTGCCCTGCCCCCGCAATTCCCGGCACAGCGACAGGCCGTCGCCGTCTGGCAGGTTGAGGTCGAGCACGATGAGGTCGACCGCCCCCGCCGCCATGAGCCCCCGCAACTCGGCAAGGCTGCCGGCCGCCTCCACCTCATAATGGTCCTGCGCAAGCTGTCCGACGATCAGCCCCCTTATGTCCTCATCATCATCGACGACGATCACGCGGAACGGGCGGGATGGCGGCATATCGGGCATCGTCTCCTTCTAACCGCATTCGCGCGGCAAGTCTGCGCTCGCGGCGGCGGCCGTTACATATCGATACAATCCGCTACACAATGATCCAACCGGATGAAAAGTCGCTCTACCATGCGACATGATGAAGAGGGATGAGGAGCAGGTCGGCGCCCCTTTTGAAGGAGCCGACCTTCGCCCGGCGCGCCCCTCCCTCCCCCTGCGCCGGGCGAAGTCCCCATCTTCATTCTGGACCCGCCCGACGACCATGCCCAGCCGCCTCCCCGCCCTTCGGACCGCCCCCATGGCGCTTTGCGTCCTTGTCGCCGCCTGCGGTCACAAGGAGGCGCCGAAAAAGGGACCGGTGGAGGTCGGGGTGGTGACTCTGGCGGCGCAGGATGTGACCGTATCCACCGAACTGCCCGGCCGCACCGCCTCCACCATGATGTCGGAGGTCCGGCCGCAGGTCGCCGGCGTCGTCCAGAAGCGGCTGTTCGCGGAGGGTTCGACGGTCAGGGCGGGCCAGCCCCTCTACCAGATCGACCCCTCGCTCTACCGCGCCTCCCGCGACGAGGCGCAGGCCACCTTGGCCAGCGCGCAGGCGACCGCCGCCGCCGCGCAGGCAAGGGCCAGTCGCTACCGTACGCTAGGCCAGAGCGAGGCGGTGAGCGCGCAGGATCGCGACGACGTCATCGCCACGGCCCGTCAGGCCGCCGCCGCCGTGCAACAGGCCCGCGCCACGCTCCAGACGGCGGGCATCAACCTCAACTTCACGCAGGTCCGGGCGCCGATCAGCGGGCGCATAGGCCGGTCCGCCGTGACGCCCGGCGCGCTGGTGACGGCCAGCCAGGCGACGCCGCTCGCCATCATCCAGCAGCTCGACCCGATCTTCGTCGATGTGACGCAATCGAGCGCAAAGCTGCTCCAGTTGCGCCGCGCGCTGGCGGCGGGCAAGGCGCTGCCCGCCAGCGCCACGATCCGGCTGAAACTGGACGACGGCACCGATTATCCGCTGGAAGGCCGCATCGAATTTGCCGAGCCCATCGTCGATCCCGACAGCGGCACCGTCACGCTGCGCGCCCGCTTCCCCAATCCGGACGGCCTGCTGCTGCCCGGCATGTTCGTGCGCGTGGTCGCGCCGCAGTCGGTCGTGCCGAATGCGATACTGGTGCCGCAGCAGGGCATCAGCCGCGATCCCAAGGGCAACGCCACCGCGCTGGTGGTGGACAAGGGGAACAAGGTCGAACGGCGCACCGTCACCGCCGCGCAGGCCGTGGGCGACAAATGGCTGATCACCGACGGATTGCGGAGGGGCGACAGGCTGATCGTCGAGGGCACGGACAAGGTGCAGCCCGGCGACACGGTCAAGGCCGTTCCGGTCGACCAGGCCGCGAAATAAGGGGCCGGGACCTTGCTCAGCCGCTTTTTCATCGAACGGCCGATCTTCGCCTGGGTCATCGCCATCGGCATCATGATGGCAGGCCTGGGCGCGATGCTGACTCTGCCGATCGCCCAATATCCGGACATCGCCCCACCGTCGGTCAACATCAGCGCCAACTATCCCGGCGCGGCGGCCGAAACCGTGGAGACCAGCGTCACCCAGGTCATCGAGCAACAGCTCACCGGCATCGACGGTCTCATGTACTTCTCCTCCTCGTCCACGGCCAATGGACAGGCGCGGATCACCGTTACCTTCAAGAAGGGCACCGATCCCGACACCGCGCAGGTGCAGGTGCAGAACAAGGTGCAGCAGGCGCTGAGCCGGCTGCCCAATGCCGTGCAGCAGCAGGGCCTGACCGTCACCAAGTCCCAGACCGATTTCCTGATGGTCGTCGGCCTTTACGACAGGACCGACACGGCGTCGCAGGCCGACATCGCGGACTATCTGGTCAATAATTTCCAGGACGCCATCGCCCGCGTCGACGGCGTCGGTTCATCCCAGATCTTCGGATCGCAATATGCGATGCGCATCTGGCTGGACCCCTACCGGCTGGCCACCGTCAAGCTGATGCCGTCGGACGTGCAAAGCGCCATCGCGGCCCAGAATGTCGAGGTGTCGGCGGGCCAAATCGGCGCCGACCCCGCGCCGGAGGGGCAGCAGCTCAATGCCACCGTCACCGCTCGCGCGCGCCTGCAGACGCCCGAGCAGTTCCGCAACATCATCGTCAAGACGCAGAGCGACGGATCGGTCGTCCACCTGTCGGACGTGGCGCGGGTCGAACTGGGCAATGAAAGCTACACCTCCTCCGCGCGCCTCAGCGGTCATCCCGCCTCCGGCATGGCGTTGCAGCTCGCGCCGGGCGCCGACGCGCTCAAGACCGCCGAACTGGTCAAGGCGAAGGTGCGGGAACTGTCGACCAACCTGCCGCATGGCTACACCGTCACCTATCCACGCGACACCACGCCCTTCATCAAGCTGTCGGTGGAGGAAGTGGTCCAGACGCTGATCGAGGCGGTCGCTCTGGTGGTGGTGGTGATGTTCATCTTCCTGCAAAGCTGGCGCGCGACACTGGTGCCCGCCATCGCCGTTCCGGTGGTGCTGCTCGGCACATTCGGCGTGCTGGCGCTGTTCGGCTATTCGATCAACACGCTGACGCTGTTCGGCATGGTGCTGGCCATCGGCCTGCTGGTCGACGACGCCATCGTCGTGGTCGAGAATGTCGAACGCATCATGGAAGAGGAAGGACTTTCCCCGCGGCAGGCCACCATCAAGTCGATGGAGGAGATCGGCAGCGCCCTGATCGGCATCGCGCTGGTCCTGTCCGCCGTGCTGCTGCCCATGGCCTTTTTCGGCGGGTCGACAGGCGTCATCTACCGGCAATTCTCGATCACCATCGTCTCCTCCATGCTGCTTTCGGTGGTCGTTGCGCTGATCCTTTCGCCCGCCCTCTGCGCGACGATCCTGAAGCCGGTTTCGCATGAGAAACGCGACCGGGGATGGACCGGCAAGTTCAATCGCTGGTTCGGCCGCGTCACCCATGGCTATATGGCGCGGCTGAATGGCTTCATCGGCCGGCGGACCGTCTTCTGGATCGGCTATGCGGTGATGCTCGGCCTGCTCTGGCTGCTGTTCGTCCGCCTGCCCACCAGCTTCCTGCCGGTGGAGGACCAGGGCCAGGTGATGGTTCAGGTCACATTGCCCGCCGGCGCCAAATCCTCCCGCACCAGCGCCGCGATCGACCAGATCCAGAATTACTTCGTCAATGACGAGAAGGACAATGTCGACTTCATCTTCGTGACCCAGGGCTTCAGCTTCGCCGGGCAGGGTGAGAATACCGCCCAGGGCTTCGTCAGCCTCGTGCCGTGGGACAAGCGCAAGGGAGCCGCCAACAGCGCGACCATGATCGCGAACCGCGCCACGAAGCAACTCGCCGCGATCCGCGATGCCAAGGCGCTGGCGATGACTCCGCCCTCCATTCGCGGGCTGGGCCAGTCCAACGGCTTTACCTTCGAACTGCTGAACACCGGCGGCCTCAGCCGCGAACGCTTCCTCGAACTGCGCAACCAGCTCATGAAGGCGGCGACCGGCAGCCCGAAACTGGCCGGCGTGCGCGCCGCCACGCTGGAGGACACGCCGCAGCTCAAGGTCGACATCGACTCCGAGAAACTCGCGGTCCTCGGCCTCACGCAGAGCAGCGTCGACAATGTGCTGAGCGCCGCCTGGGGCAGCACCTATATCAACGATTTCGTCGACCGCGGCCGGGTGAAGCGCGTCTATATGCAGGCCGACGCGCCCTTCCGCGCCCTGCCGACCGATCTCGACAATTGGCAGGTGCGCTCCGCCACGACGGGGGAAATGGTGCCCTTCTCCGCCTTCGCCACCACCCATTGGACGATGGGGCCGACCACCGTTTCGCGTTATAACGGCCAGTCTTCCTATGAAATCCAGGGGCAGGCCGCGCCCGGTTCCAGTTCGGGCGAGGCGATGGACGAGATGGTGAAGCTGCAAAAACAGCTTCCCCCCGGCACCGGCTATGCCTGGAGCGGCCTTTCCTATCAGGAGCAGCTTTCCGGCGGGCAGGCGCCGCTGCTCTACGGCCTGTCGGTGCTGGTCGTGTTCCTCTGCCTCGCCGCGCTCTACGAAAGCTGGTCGATCCCGCTCGCCGTGCTGCTGGTGATTCCGCTCGGTCTGATCGGCGCGGTGCTGGCGGTGACGCTGCGCGGGCTGGAGAACAACATCTATTTCCAGGTCGGCCTGCTCACCACCATGGGCCTCGCCGCCAAGAACGCGATCCTGATCGTCGAATTCGCGGAACTCGCCTATCTGCAGGGCAAGGACGCGATGTCCGCCGCGCTGGAGGCCGCGCGCCTGCGCTTCCGCCCGATCCTGATGACGTCGCTGGCCTTCATCGCGGGCGTCATCCCGCTCGCCATCGCCAGCGGCGCGGGCGCGCAGAGCCGCGTCGCCATCGGCACGGCGGTGATCGGCGGCATGCTGACCGCGACGGTGCTCGCCATCTTCTACGTCCCCCTCTTCTTCCTGACGATCATGCGCATCTTCAACCGCAAGAACCCGCCCTCCCCCGCCGCCAACGCCACGGAGGTTCCGGCATGAGGCGCGCTTTCCTCATCCTGACCTGGGCGACGGCCCTGTCGGCCTGCAACATGGCTCCGACCTATGTGCGGCCGACGCCCCCGGTGCCCGCCGGCTTCCCCGGCGGCCCGGCCTATGCGCCCGCGGCCGCGACGGAAAGGCCCGGCCTGCCCTGGACCGCGCTGATCGGCGATCCCAGCCTCAGGACGGTGATCGGGCGTGCGCTGGACAATAATCGCGACCTGCGCGCCGCGCTCGCCAATGTGGAGGCGTCCCGGGCGCTCTACCGGGTGCAGCGCGCCGAACGGCTGCCCGCCGTCACCGGCGAGGCGGCAGCCAGCTTTTCCCGGCGGAACGACGCGCGCCAGGACAGTTACAGCGCCGACATCGGTTTCAGCGCGTTCGAAATCGACCTGTTCGGCCGGGTGAAGAACCTGACCCGATCGGCGCTGGAATCCTATCTGGCGACCGAGGAAGGGGCGCGGGCGACCCGCATCGCCCTGATCGCGGAAACGGCCACGGCCTATGCGACCTTGGCCGCCGATCAGGAATATCTGGACCTTTCCCGGCAGACATTGGCGAGCGCCGAACGGACGCTTGCCCTCACCCGGTCGCTGAACGGCGCGGGGCTGATCGGCAAGCTGGACGTCCATCAGGCCGAAACCACGGTCGAACAGGCGCGCAGCGACATTGCCGCGAACGTCACCCAGGTGGCGCAGGACCGGAACGCGCTGGACCTGCTGGCCGGCGCGCCGGTCGAGGATGCGCTGTTGCCCCGGTCGTTGCAGCAACTGACCGGCAGCATTGCGAAGGTGCCGGCGGGCCTTTCCTCCGACGTGCTGCTCCAGCGGCCGGACGTGCTGCAGGCCGAACATCAGCTGAAGGCCGCCAATGCCGACATCGGCGCGGCGCGCGCTGCGATGTTCCCGAGGATCAGCCTGACCGCGGCCATCGGCGTCGCCAGTTCGGCGCTGTCGTCGCTTTTCACGGGCGACGGCTTCGCCTGGTCGGCGGCGCCGTCCGTCGGCATGCCGATCTTCGGCGGCGCGGCTCGCGGCAATCTCGAATATAGCAAGGCGCAGCGCGACCTCAGCCTTGCCCAATATGAAAAGGCGATCCAGACCGCCTTTCAGGAAGTATCCGACGCACTGGCGCGCGAAGGCACGATTGACGAGCAGCAGGCCGCCCAGCAGCGTCTGGTCCTCGCCAGCCAGCGCAGCTACAGGCTGGCCGAGGAACGCTATCGCGCGGGCATCGACCCATTCCTCAACAGCCTGACCAGCCAGCGAAGCCTCTACAATGCGCAGCAAAGCGCGATCGCGACGAACCTGGCGCTGATCAGGAACCGCATCCTGCTCTACCGGGTCATCGGGGCCGATTTTCGGGAAGGATGATCGCCATGGCTGGCCGAACCTACGCCGCCTGACCTTAGCCCTTCAACCGCAGCGGCAAGCCGGCGGCCATCAATATGACGTCCTCGCACAGGGCCGCCATCTGCTGGTTCAGCCAGCCCGCCTCGTCCCGGAACCGCCGGGCCAGGGCATTGTCCGGCACGATGCCGAGGCCCACTTCATTGCTCACCAGCACGACAGGAACCTGACAGGCCATCATCGCCTCCGCCAGCGCCGCCCGGGCGCTGGCCAAATCCTCTTCGGCAAGCATCAGGTTGGTCAGCCACAGCGTCAGGCAATCGACCAGGACGGCATCTGCCCGGCGCGCTGCTTCGGACAGGGCGGCGGGCAGGTCCATGGGTGCGTCGATGGTCAGCCAGCGGCTTCCACGCTCACCCTTGTGGCGCGCTATCCGCTCCTCCATCTCCGCGTCGAAGGCCTGCGCGGTCGCGATATAGGCCAGGTTCCCGTTCCCGACAGCCTCGCAGCGTTGCTGCGCATAGCGGCTCTTGCCGGACCGGCATCCGCCCAGCACCAGCATTCTCGTCATCCGACATTCTCCCAAATGGCGGCCAGGACCCACAGCAGCAGGCAGGCGCGCAAATAGATCCGGAGCGCGGCCCGCATCGCGCGGACGTCCGCTTCCCCGCCCGCGCCGATCCAGGGCTTGTCGTGCAGCACGCCGTCATAGTGGATCGGTCCAGCCAGCCGGATGCCGAGCGCGCCGGCCATCGCCGCCTCCGGCCATCCCGCATTGGGCGAGGCATGCTTCCGGCGATCCCGCCGCAACACGGCCCATCCGCCGCCGCCCGCAACGCACAGGATCAAGCCGGAGAGCCGCGCCGGCACCCAGTTCAACAGATCGTCGAAGCGGGCCGCCGCCCAGCCGAAGTTGGTATAGGGCGCTTCCTTGTGCCCGATCATGCTGTCGGCTGTGTTGACGGCCTTATAGGCCCATATTCCCGGCAGACCGAGCAGCAGCAGCCAGAACAGCGGCGCCACGACGCCATCGCAGAAGCTTTCGGCCAGACTTTCTATGCCGGCCCGTGCAACGCCCGCCTCATCCAGCGCGGCCGTGTCGCGGCCCACGATCCGGGTCACCGCCTGCCGCGCGGCATCCAGATTCCCGCGCGCCAGAGCGCGAACCACCGGCGCCACATGGACATAGAGGCTGTTCTGCGCCAGCGCCGGCCATGCGGCGAGCGCCAGCCATGGCCAGGCCATGGCCCCGCCCCAGCGGCGGATCGCCCATTCCAAAGCCAGACCGGCGCCCCCGCCCACGGCCAGCAACAGCAACAACAGGGCGAGTCCCGTCCAGCGGCGCAGCGGGCCGCTCCACGCCTCCCGGTTCCATCGCCGCTCCGCCGCACCGATGATCCGGGCGAAACCGCCCACCGGATGGCCGATCCGCGCATGCAGCCAGCCCGGCCAGCCAAGCGCCGCATCCAGCATCAGCGCCGCCAGGGCCACCGGCTCACCCATCGGCCAACGCCCGGTCAAGACGGGCGAGAGCCCTCGTATCGGCAGGCAGGCCGATCCGCAGCCAGCGCCGGTCCTCCTCGAAGGGGCGCGTCAGGATCGAACGCCGCGCCAGCCTGTCGAACAGGGCCCACCCATCCTCCACCTCCACCAGACGGAATAACGGGCATTCGCCCCGCGCCCCCAATCCGTGCCGCGCCAGCAAACCATCCAGTTGCGCCGCGTGCTCGCCTAGCGCCGTCACTGTCCCGTCGATCCAGTTCCGGTCGCGATAGGCCGCGCCGCCGAACGCGACCGCCGCCGCCGAAACCGGCCATTCCCCCAGCATCCGCCGCAGCTGTGCGACGACCTCTCGCGGCCCGAGCACAAAGCCCAGCCTGACACCGGCCAACCCGAAGAATTTACCGAAGGACCGCAACAGGATCAGCCGCCGCCCATCCCCCACTTCGCCCGCCAGACTGCATGAAGGCACGGCGTCGGCATAGGCTTCGTCGACGATCAGCCATCCTCCGCGCTCCTCCAGCCGGGCCAGCCATTGCAGCAGGCGGGCAGGCGGCAGGATGCGGCCGTCGGGATTGTTGGGGTTGGCGAGCAGCAGGGCGATCGCTTCGCGAGGCGGTTCTTCATCGGCGGACATCGGGGCGCCATGCGCGAAAATCTCCGCATGGGTGCGGTAGCTTGGCACGAGCCATCGTGCGGGCATGTCCAGCATCCGCCCCACCAGCCGCAATCCCGCCTCGCTGCCGGGCACGGTGCAAAGATGATCGGGATCGACCCCGAAACAGGCTGCCACCGCCGCCTCCATCGCCGCCAGATCGTGCGGATCGGGCAAATGCCGCCAGTCGATGGACAGATGATCGGACCCCGGCCAAGCCAGGGGGCTGATCCCGGTCGAGAGGTCGATCCAGTCCTGCCCGCCATAAGCGCCCCGCGCTTCGGCCAGGCGGCCGCCATGCCAGGTGAAGCCGCTCATCGCGCCACCGCCATCGCCAGCAGCAGGGCGCTCTCCAGCAATTCGATGCCAGCGCCATGCCCATCCCCGGAGATGCCGCCGATCCGCGAGCGCAGCCAAAGACCCCAGAGCGGGATCAACGGGATCGCCGCCAAAAGGGCAGGCTCCCGATAACCCAGCGCCAGCCCCAATATCGACCAGAGGATAAACGGCTCCGCCCGCCAGCCGGCCCGGAAACGGCTGGCCAGTCCTTCATGGAGCGGCGGCAGCCAGCGCGTCCAGAATAGCGGCCCGATGCGCGCCACCATCGCCACGGCCGCCAGCATCCACGGCGGAAAGCTTTCCAGCCAGAGCCGCAACAGCACCAGCTTGGCCGCCAGTTGCAGGCCGATGGCGACAACGCCGAAGCTGCCGATATGCGGATCGGCCAGAACGGCGGACAGGCGGCTCCGGTCGCCATGCGCCGCCCCCGCCGCATCCGCTATGTCGCCCAATCCATCCAGGTGCAGCGCACCCGTCACGGCCACCCAGGCGACCAGGCCGAACAGCGCCCCCGCCCAAGGGTCGATGCGCATGCCCAGCCCGGCACCGCCCGCGACCACCAGCCCGACGGCAATGCCCGTTGCGGGCAGCCAGCGGATGGCGGCGGCGAAATCCCCCTCATCGACATCCTGCGCGGGCAACGGCAGGCGCGTCATCAATTGCAGGGCCAGCACCAGCCGCTTCATGCGATCAGGCCCGTAATCTGTCCCGACCGCCCTTCCGGCCAGACCCGCAGGCTCAGCACCGCGCCATAGGGCAGGTCCACCGCCCAGCCCTGCCGCACGTCGAAACCGCACAGCACAGCCAGCGCCGCCCGTATCGCCCCGGCATGGCAGACCACCAATGCCGGCTCGCCAAGCACGTCCAGCCCGTCCCCGATCCGGGCGCGGAGGTCGGTCCAGCTTTCGCCCCCTGGCGGCGGAAATCCGTCCGGATCGTCCCAGAAGCGCGCCAGATCCTCCGCAGGCAGGAGCGCGGGGTCCGCACCCTCCCAATCCCCGAAATTCAGTTCCCGCCAGCGCCGGTCGACGTCAAGTTCGATACCCCGCTCCGCCGCGATCACCGCGCCCGGCGCCCGCGCCCTGGCGAGGTCGGATGTCACCACCCGCGCGAAATCCAGATGCCGCGCCCGCTCGATGCAGAGGGCGATCCCCTCCGCTTCCGGCGGGGCGTCCAGATGACCGAGCAACCGTCCGGCAAGCTGCGGCGCGCCATGGCGCATCAGGTGGAGGGGAAAGGCGTTCATAGCGCACCTGCCACCGCCGCTTCGGCAAAGGTCGCCATGCCGCCATGCGCTGCCAGAGCGGAACGCACGATCTGCGCCGCGACCGCCGCGCCGCTTCCTTCGCCCAGCCGCATGTCGAGCCGCAGCAACGGCTCCAGCGCCAGAGCGGCCAGCAGGCGTTCATGCCCCGCCTCCGCCGACATATGGGCGGCCATGCAGTGCCCGACGATCGCCGGATTGTCCTTCGCCAGCGGCGCGACCGCCGCGCAGCCGATGAACCCGTCCAGCATCACCGGCACGCGCAGCATCCGCGCCGCCAGCACCGCGCCGGCCAGCGCTGCGATCTCTCGCCCGCCCAGCCGGCGCAACGTTTCGAAGGCATCGGCGCAATGCGCCCCGTGCAGGGCGAGCGCCCGCGCCACAGCTTCGGCCTTGCGCGCCAGCCCGTCGCCATCCACGCCTGTCCCACGTCCCACCCAATGGGCCGCAGCACCCCCAAAGGCCTGCGCGCAGAGCGCCGCCGCCGGCGTGCTGTTGGCAATGCCCATCTCGCCCAGCAGCAGCAGGTCCAGTCCCGGTTCCACCGCCGCCGCCCCCGCATTGATCGCGCTCAGGCAATCCGCCTCGCTCATGGCCGCCGCGACGCAGATGTCCTCCGTCGGCCGTTCCAGATCGAGCGCGACGACGGCCAGCTCCGCCCCGCAGGCCTGGGCCAGCGCATTGATCGCCGCGCCGCCATGACGGAAATTCGCCACCATCTGGGCGGTGACCTCGGCCGGGAAGGCGCTGACCCCGCGCGCGGCCACGCCATGATTGCCCGCGAAGATCGCGGCGCGGATGCGTTCCGCTCGGGGGCGTTCCCACCCCTGCCAACCCGCCATGAAAAGCGCGATCTCCTCCAGCCGCCCAAGCGAACCGGCCGGCTTCGTCAGCACCCGCTGCCGCGCCGCCGCGGATTCGGTGGCGCCTGCATCCGGGGCAGGAAGGTCGGCCAGCGCGGCGGCAAAGGCCGCGCGGTCGTTGAACCGGATCATGAACAGACGAAGCCTTCGGGCGGCGTGCGGACGATGAAATGCCCCTTCACCCCCTGGGGCCAGTCCGCATAGCGCACCACGCCCTCGTCACTTTGGGCATGGCGCAGGGCATAATCCAGGATCGCGCGCGCGGCTTCCTCATCCGGCGTGAAGTCGCCCAGCACATAGCCGATCTTGCCCGTTCCGCGCACATGTACCGTGCAATGGCGCTGACAGGCGAAGAGGCAGGGCATGTCCTGAACAGCGACGGACGCATAAGCGGGATCGCCATCGCGTACCCTGTGCAGCGCCTCTGCCAGCAAGGCGCCGCCCCGCCGTCCGGCAGCATCCTCCCGCTGTTCCGCCGAAAGGCGGCAGGTCGAACAGACGACGACCGAAGCCCCCGGCCCCACGGCCCGCAGCATCAGCGATCGCTCCGCAAATCAGTCATTCCACATCCTCCCGCCCGACGGCATGTGCCCCGACGGGAACCGGGCAAGGGAGGACGGTCCGGCACCAGGCAGGCGACAGGCCTTCCCCCGCACGGTCCAACCGGCAAGGCGATGGCTGTCGTTCAGCGAGGGAACCCCCGTTCGGCCGGCACACCCTGTCCGGTCGAAGAACGACGGCGTCAGGCAGGTCTCCTGGCTCGCGGGTCGATGCTTTCCGGCCGCCTTCTCGGACCTTCATGGTCCAATGGCGCGATGGCCGGATGGCTCGCCGCTTACAGTTGCAGGGGCAGCGCGGGCGTTCCACCCGACTTCCCTTTTCATCCCCTTGCGGGGAACCTGTCGCACCAGCGCTGATAAAGCCGCCTTCGTCCAATCGCAAGGGTGGAAAAAAACAAAGCCGCTCCAGTCCGCTCCAATGGCGCGACTTGCCCTCGGCCGGGCAATGGCAAAGCTTCTCTTCACCTGCGTGAACTGCTATTATCGGGCGATAGGGAGAGGGCCATGGCGATTCTGACGCGATGGATGGACTGGTTCTGCCGCCTGTTCGCATGCACGGCTGAAAACGACATGCGGGTCAACGACCTGATCGCGCACCTCCGTTCCGACATCACCGAACGCTGAGCGGCAGGCGCGAAGCCGCTTTCCCTTTCGGCCGCATTCACGGGAACGGGCGCGCCTCTCGCGGGTATTATGGCTATGCTGGCCAACGACCTCGGCACCACGCTCGTCCGCCTCTTTCTCGCGACCCTGCTGGGGCTCGCCCTGGGGTTCGAGCGCGAACGCAACGGCCATGATGCGGGCCTGCGCACCCACGGGCTGGTATCGCTGAGTTCGGCCATGCTGACCCTGTCCGCCCTGGAACTGGCGGAGGTCCACAAGGACAGCGATCCGATCCGCGTCGTTCAGGGCCTTGCCCAGGCCATCGGCTTTATCGCGGGCGGCCTGATCTTCGTGCGCGGCGGAGATGTGCGCAACATGACCACGGCGGCAAGCCTGTGGATGGCCGCTGCCGTCGGGATCACGGCGGGCGCCGGCCAATATGTCCTCGTGCTGGCAGGGTCGCTGATCGCGCTGCTGCTGCTTTCCCTGCTCCTCATATTCGAGAAGCATATCGGTCCGCGCGAGAGCGGATCGGACGATCCAGACGCCGATTCCATGACCATGCCCAACCGGCGCGGGTCCGCCCCGGAGCGCGAAAACTGAAAGCCGGCAAGATGCGTTGAAACGAGCGGCCGGAAATCGCCCGCCCACGGTCGGTCGCCCCTTCGCCCCTAACGGAATCGTCATTCCCGAAACCGCGCGGTCATCTGTGCGGATCGGAATAGCCGGCGCATGATCCATCGCCGCCGGGTCGGAAGGGCATAGGCAGCATCTATGGGGCATATACCTTAATCGCATCTGGCGCGTTGGGCGCGTCTTCCCGATGCTGAAACGACATGAAGTTCAATGAACTGCGAACATCATTTTCGTCGCCTGGCGAGGCGGACACGCCCGCAGGGACGAGGCAGCATCTCGAGGTCAGCATATGGACGGCGTTCGCGTAGGCAAGAGAGTGATAGGCGCACAGGCGCCCGTCATCATCGGGTGGGAAAATATAGGCCGGGTGGAAGGCGGACCGCTCAAGCAGTTCATCTTCACCTGGTTCCAGCCCACGGCGCTGTTCGCGCTCATCGCCTTCTGGTACTATGCGCCCAATTCCATCGCCAAGGCGTCCACCGCCATCGGGATCGGCATCGGTTTCAGGGTGCTGCTGCTGGCGCTCGAATGGGTCAGCCCGCGCTATGAGAGCTGGCGCCTGACCTGGAAGGAACTGGTCACCGATCTCTTCTATGTCGGGCTGGGCTACACCATCCTGGACCTTGTCGAACATTATATCGGCAGCGGTGCGGTGATCGAGGCCATCCAGCACAGTTTCGACTGGGACAAGCTGGCGTGGTTCACGGGTCTGCCGCTGCTGGTGCAGGCTTTCCTGATCTCCTTCATTTTCGACTTCGGGCAATATTGGATGCACCGGGGGATGCATAACTGGTATCCGCTCTGGCTGCCCCATTCGGTGCATCATTACATCACCCAGTTGAACATCAACAAAGGCGCGGTAGGAAATCCCGTCGAGCTTTTCCTGATCGGGCTGGGCATTGGCGGGTTCTTCGACTTCCTGCCGAGGGCCGCCCTCCTTGCCGGCACCTTCGGTCTGGCGATCGGCACCTATCAACACATCAATGTCCGCTTCAACACGCCGCGTTGGTGGCGCTTCCTGTTCAACACCACAGAACATCACAGCCTGCATCATTCGCAGGACTTCGAAGCGACCCGCAGCAATTATTCCAACACCTATATCTTCATCGATCGCATCTTCGGAACCTGCGTCGATGGCGAGGCCGAATTGCTGGGACTGGAGGGCGGACGCCGGATGTCGATCCGCGAGCAGATGACCTATCCCTTCACCGAAGGCTGGAAGACGATCAAGGAACGCTACGGCCGCCCAGCGGCGGTGCCGGCTGAATAAGGCAACTTGCTCTTGCAAAAAGGGGATCATGTGACAGCGCGTTTCCTGGACTGGATCTGGCATATAAAGGGCAGCATGGCGCTCGCCTCCGGGCAATCGGCCGATGAAGCCATGGCCAGGCTCGGGCCCCTGTTCCGTCAGGCCGGCACCAGCCATGAGCGTATTGGCGACACGCTGACCTTCAGCAAGAAGGATCAGGCCGCGCAGGACAGGATGTCCATCTTCGATGGCGGCATTCTCAGGATCGAGAGGGAGCCAGCCGGGCCGGTGCTGCGCTATTGCCTGACCAGCCGGGCATTGCTGTTCTGCTTCCTGGCGCCGCTGCTGTTCCTGAGCTTCGCCGGGCTGACGATCGTCGCCGGCAAGCTCGCAAAGCCAGCGGCGCAGGAGACGGTGAAAAAGGACGACAAGAAGGACAAGGTCCTGCCGCAGCACTGGATCGACAAGGCGCTGGGCGCGCCGGCGCCTGAAAAGCCCAAGAAGGACGACAAGAACAAGGAGGATGGCAAGACGCCAAAGCCCACCGCGGCCTATGTCTTCGCCGGCCTGTTCGCCGCGCTCTACGTCGTGGGACGCATTCTGGAGGGTCGGCTCGTCAAATCACTGTTCAGAAAGAGCCTGCTGAGTTGACGATGGCTGCATCGGTTCGGCTGCGCTGCTGGCCGGGCCGAAGGAATCGAGCGGCAGGGCGCCGTCGAGCACGAGTTCGCCGCTGGCGATCCTGCGCTTCAGATAGGCGAAGGTCTGCGCCGTCTGGTTGAACAGATGCTCGCCGCCCTTGAGCGGGGCGTAACGGGGCTCCTCCCCGCGCACGACCGGGGCAACGACATAATCATAGTCGCAGGCGTGGAAGAGCGCGAAGGAATAGCGTTCTTCCCTGACCTTCTTCACGCGGTGCCGTGTCGCGGCATAGCGGCCGTTGGAGAGTATCTCCATCATGTCGCCGATGTTCATGATCATCGTGCCCTCGACCAGGGGAACGTCGATCCACTGGCCCTGCCGGTCGATGATCTGGAGACCGGGCGCCGTTGCGAACAGCAGGGTGAAACATTCGTAATCGGTATGCGCGCCGATGCCCTGGCGGTCTTCAGCCGTCGCGTCGAAGGGATAATGGATCAGCCGAAGCTGGCTGGGGGGATTTCGCAGATGCGCCTGGAAATGATCTTCGTCGAGCCCGAGCGCCAGGGCGAAAGCGCGGAAAAGCTGGCCTCCGATGCCCGTCACATGGCGGTAATAAGCCTGCACGTCTTCGCGGAAGCCCGGCATTTCGGGCCACAGATTCGGACCCAGCAGCGGTCGCCTGCCCTCGGAGCGCACATAGTCGCAATTGACGTCGAACGCCTCTTTGAGGTCGCGCTGGCCGGCGGCGAATTGCTCCTCCCCCACCGGCACATAGCCGCTGTGGTTTTCCGAAAGGCCGATATAGCTCTTCATCTTGGTGTCGGCGTCGAGCGCGAAATAGGCCTGCGCGCGCGCGACGATCCTGCGGAACAAGGCATCGTCCATTTGTGCGCCCGCTATGTAGAGGAACCCTGCCTCCACGCAGGCGCGGTCGAGTTCGCGGGCAACGGAAAGCCGATCCTCAAGCCTGGGGCTGTCCAGTTTCGAAATATCGACGAGCGGCAGGACATGGTGCTGTGTCATGGGTGAGGAGCGTAAATCCCCCGGGGCATAGCGATAGATGGACCCATGCTATGATTTCCATCGATTTGATCTATGAGCGGAGCAGTCCACCGCCTATGAAGAGCCGCTCTATCTTCCAGGAAAGCAGCACGCGCATGAACGATCGAACGCCGCTGATCGACAGGAAATTTGCCAGCCGTGTCGATTGGAACCTCATGCGGACCTTCGTGGATATCGTTCGCGCCGGCGGCATAGGCGCGGCGGCGCGACGGCTCAACCGGCAGCAGCCCAGCATCAGCGCGGCGCTCAAGCGGCTGGAGGACCATGTCGGGACGGCGCTGCTCCACCGCACCGCCACCGGCGTGGAGATGACCGCGGCCGGCAAGGCAATGATGGCGCTGTGCGAGGACATGCTGGAATCCGCCCGGATGATGCCGCATGTGATCGCGCAGGCGACCAAGCGGGTCGAGGGCATCGTCCGCATCCAGATCGTGTCCGGCCTGGTGTCGGCCGAGTTCGACGAGGCCATTGCCAGCTTTCACCGGCGCAATCCGGCCATCCACATCGAAATCCGCGTTTCTCCCTGGCGTCAGCTTCTCGATGCGCTGGAGCAGGGCGAGGTGGAGATCGGCGTGGGCTATGACAGCAGCGTTCGGGGAAGCCTGATGTACGAACCGCTGCTGATCGAGCGTCAGCAGCTCTATTGTTCGCGCAGCAGCCCCTATTTCGGCTATCGGGTGAGCCGATTGGGCGAACTGAAGGATCAGGGTTTCGTCCTGACCGGCGATGATGAAATAGAGGCGATCACCCATTTGCGCCGGCGCTATCGGCTCGGCACCGTGGTGAGCGGCCTTGCGGAGGACATCAATGAGGCGCGGCGGCTTATCAACATGGGCGTAGGGATCGGCTTCCTTCCCACCGCCGCTGCTGCAAGTGACGTTGCAAGCGGCCGTTTATGGCCCATGCTGTTCGCGGATTTCGAGCCCGCTTACGACATCTTCCTGCTCGCCCGGTCGGAACCGGCGCGGGACACAGCCACGCAGCTTTTCTGGGATGAGGTCATCCGGCGCGTGCGTGCGCAACGGGCATAAATCCAGTCTATGGCTTTCATCGGGATTTTCGACCTCCCTTCATGACGCAGCGCAGCGCAGTGTCAATGCACTGACAGGAGCTGCGGCATGGAAACCAGCCTCAAAGACCGGCTATTCAACCTGATCCCGCCTGCCATGATCGCGGTCGTCCTCAGCTTCTGGGCGTTCGGACCAAGGTCTCTGGTCGAGCATCCCTGGGCTCTCACCGTGACTTCTCCCCTCATCGTGATCGCCATCCTGCTGCTGGAGGCTGTGCACGAACGTCATGCCGGCTGGCGCATGAACAGGCGGGAGTTCTTGACGGACCTTTATTATTCGGTCCTCAGCGCGACCGTGATCGCCTGGCTGACGCAGAAACTGGCCGAGGAACCGCTGGTCGCCCTCAAGGCCTCGCTGGGGCTGACCACGGCATGGGCGAGCCATCTGCCCTGGCTGGCGCAGGTCGCAATGGTGATCTTCCTCATCGAATTCGGCCAATATTGGATGCATCGGCTGATGCACAATTGGACGCCTTTCTGGCTGACCCATGCGCCGCATCACCATATCACCCAGCTTAATGCGGCCAAGGGCGCCGTCGGCAACCCGATCGAGCTGTTCCTGATCAGCCTGAGCGTCGTCGCGCTGTTCGATTTCGACAAGACGGCCATCTTCGCAGCCCTGAACACCATGGGCGTCATCTCCGTCTTCGCCCATGCCAATGTGCGTTCCGACCCCCCGATCTGGTACTCCTTCTTCTTCACGACGATCAGGCATCACAGCCTGCACCATTCCACCGACTATGAGAGCACACGTTGCAATTACGGCAACTCGCTGATCCTGCTGGATCGCATCTTCGGAACATATCGCGAGGGCGAGGGCATTCTCGTCGGGCAGGACGACCGCAAGCGGCTGACCATCCGGGAGCAGACAATGTTCCCCTTCGCGCCGATGATCGAGAAATTCAAGGTCTGGCGCGCAGCGAAGCAGCCACGCGGCGCACTGGCTGATGCGGGCCCGGCCGATGATCTGGACCGGGACGCTGCGGGAGCGAAGGCCGCGGCATGATGGCGGCCCGCTCCGGTCAGGCCATCGCAGCGCGCAGCGCGCTCGCCCGGGGCGATATCAATGCCACTCAGCGATTGGCCGCGACGCTGGTGTCGGAAAATCCCGGCGATGCCGAAGGTCACTTCCTCCTTGGCGTCGCAGAATCGAGCATCGGCCGCGTCCATGCCGGCATCCAGCATCTCGGCCGCGCGGTCGAACTCGATCCCCAAGGCGAATATCGCGCGCAGCTTGCCAGGCTCTTCACCCTCGTCCGGCAGGACGGGGAGGCTGCCGCGGTGCTCCACGACGCAGAGCAGGCCCTGCCCGGCGATGCCCTGAGCCGCGACACGATGGGCTGCGTCTATGCCCGCCTGGGCGACCACCCGGCCGCGCTCGGTCATTTTTCGGCAGCGGTGCGGCTCGAACCCGGGAACAGGCAGTTCCGCTACAACCAGGCCGTGACGCTCAACTTCCTCGGCCGGACGGAGGAAGCCGAAGCCGCGCTGGAGGCGTTGATCGCCCTGGCGCCGGATGATGCCCGTGCCCATCACCTTCTCTCCAGCCTGCGCAAGCAGTCAGCCGGGCATAATCATGTCGAGCGCCTGGCGAAGGTCCACTCAACCACCGGGGACGGACGGGGCAGGCTGCTGCTAGGCTATGCTCTGGCGAAAGAAGTCGAAGATCTCGGCCGCCCGGAAGAAGCACTGGAACGGCTCTGCGCGGTCAATGCCGAGCATCGCCGCACGTTGCGTTACGAGTTTGCGCGCGATGCCGCGACCTTCGACGCGATAGAGGCGAGTTGGCCGAGCATCGCTACGGCTCCCGCGGACGACGCCCCCCGCGATGCGCCGATCTTCATTATAGGGATGCCGCGCACCGGCACGACGTTGGTCGACCGTATTCTCTCGTCTCACCCCGACGTCGAAAGCGCCGGGGAACTGCAAGCGATGCCGCTCGCCGTCAAGAAGGCGGCAGGCACGCGCACGCCCACGGTCATGGACCCGGAGACGATCACCACGGCTGCGGCCAGCGACATGGGCGCGATCGGCCGCGACTTCCTGCAACGCGCCAGCCATCACCGGCGCGACCCCGGCCGGAGGTTCATCGACAAGTTTCCGGGTAATTTCCACTATGCCGGGTTCATTGCGCGGGCCCTCCCGGCAGCCAGCATCGTCTGCCTCCGTCGCCACCCGATGGACACGGTGCTCAGCAACTTCCGCAATCTCTTTGCCGTCAATTCGCGCTATTATGACTATAGCTACGACCTTCTGGAGATCGCCGCTTACTACGTCCGCTTCGACCGGCTGATGGCCCTGTGGCGAGAAGTCCTGCCGGGGCGGGTCATCGAACTGCGCTACGAGGATCTTGTGGCGGACCAGGAAGGCCAGAGCCGCCGCCTGCTCGCCCATTGCGGTCTGGAATGGGCGGATGAGTGCCTGTCCTTCCACACCAATGATGCGCCGGTTTCCACGCCCAGCGCGGCGCAGGTCCGCCGGCCGATCTACCGCGACGCGGTTGCGCGGTGGAAACGGCATGAGCAGGTCCTGGAACCCGTTCGACGCTTCTTCGAACGATCCGGCATTTCCATCGACTGAAAGGGAGCGCGCGACCATGCCCAGATCTGGAACATTCGCCTTCTGCATGGCCTTGGCTGCGGGGTTCGTGCAGCCAGCCGCCGCCGCTTCCTCTCCGCGGACCCGTCTGGTGGAGTTTCGGTCGGAAAACTGCCTGCTGATTTCCGGCAGCCGCGACAATGCCGCTTCAAAGGTCAGCGTCAATGGCCACATCGTGCCGGTCGAAGGCCGCCATAACTGGCGGGTTCGCTTGCCGGTCAGCACCGTCCGGTCCTGGTCCGCTCCCATGGCGCGAACGGTTACGGTCGCGGTCGAGGGATTGAGCCATGAAGCCGATCTGCCGATCGGGCTGCTCGGTCATGCTGATGACCTTGCGATGCTGGTAGTCAGGGCGAAGTAATAACCTTTATGGCTATAAGTAATAAAAGAACATATTCGGAATAGATATTGTAAGTTTTCTCTCCCGGGCTTATCTACGCGCCAGCCGCCGAAGAGCGGTGTTCGTTTTTCGCACAGGAGAAGATGATGAAGATTGGGCTCATGTGCCTGGCGGCTTTCGCCTTCGCGACCCCGGCAATCGCTGGCACTACTGGCGGCAATCCCTTCGCTCAGGACACCGCGATCCTCGACCTCAAGGGGTTGGACCTCTCTACCGCCTCTGGCCAGCAGAGCCTCGCCATCCGCATGGATCAGGCGGCGCGGGCCGTTTGCGGCGATCATTTGGCGGGCGTGCACCTCGCTCTCGAATCCAAGGCGCGGGATTGTCGCACTGCGGTTGCGGCCGACATCCGCGCCCAGATTGAAGCCCGGCTTGCCAAGGCTGGCGATAAGTCGCCCGTCCAAATGGCTTCCGCCCGCTGAGAATCTGCTCCGCGGCGCTTGATGGCGCCGCGGACGCCTCATTTCGCCAGCTTCGCCGGATCGGGCCACCAGGTCAGCGTGTGCACGTCATGCGCGGACGTCCAGATGCCTGAATCCGTGAAGCGCAGCGCGCCGCTGCCTTCCGCTTTCCCCACTCGCGCCCTGACCGCCATCGACTTGGGATCGATCACGACGAAGGTCTGATCCTCCGTGGTGCGCAGCCACACCAGCCCGCCGCCCGTATCGATGTCGCCCCATTTCAGCACTGCGCCGACCTTCACCCGGCCAGCCGCGTCGCCGGTTTCCGGGTCGATGCGGACGACCGTTCCGTCGCCCTGCTCCTGAACCCAGACCCCGCCTTCCCCGGCCGCAAGGAAACCCGGCTCCTTGCCCAGTGCCGTCGTCTTGACGACGCTGTCGGTCGCGGGGTCGATGCGCTGGATCGAGCGGCTCTCGCTGCTGACCGCCCAGACCGATCCGAAACCGAACGCCAGATAATGGGTGCCGGGATTGACGGGGATGGTTGCCGTCACCGCGTTCTTCGCCGGGTCGACGCGGGATACGACGCCCTTCTGATCGCTGGCGACCCAGATCGATCCGGCGCCGGCGACCACATTCAGCTCGCCCTTGGGATTGGCGATGCCGGTGGGGATGGTGGCAGTCTTCCGCGCGGTCTTCGTATCGATCTTTATGAGCGCATTTTCCTGGCAATCGGCCACCCAGAGCGCTCCGTCGGACAGGGCCATGGCGCCGCAGGGTTTCGACATGGCCACGGCGGCAAGCCTGCCCTGCCGCGACCAGCGCTCGACCCGGCCGGCATTGGTCGCCCAGACGCTGTCGCCGTCGACCGCCAGGAAGTCCGCAAAGCCCGGCACCTCGATCACCTGCTCCGCATGGGCCATGGAAGCCGCACATCCCGCCGCCACTGTCATGATCAATCTCCTGAGCCTTTTCATGCCTTGCCCTTTCCTTGCGAAGATCAGGCGCGCTGCGCGATATAGGCGCGCCATCCGCCCAGGGCGGTGATGTCCTCGGCTCCCGTCAGCGCGCGCGGCTCTGCGACGAAGCCCTTGACGCTGCTGCCGTCGGCCAGCGTCACCGTGCCTATGGCGAGTGGCGCCGGCACCTCGACCACGAAGCTGCCGAATTCGGCGATGCCAAGCTCGTAAACCTCCAGCGCGATCGATCCGCCGTCCTCGCTGTGCACCAGTGCGGGCTTGGGCGGCACGCTGTTCGCGATCGCGTAGAGGCGGTAGTTGGGTGCCGTTTCGAAAGCGCCCACGAACTTCGCGTCGCGGGAGGTGAGTTGCCAGTGCAGCGGCATGTTCTTCAGATGAGCACCGACTACAGCGAGTTTTACGGTTTCCATTTTGCCCTCCAGATCGAGCGGTGGCGGCGACGGAATATCCGCCGCCGAAATATAGGCGTCGGCGGCGTCGAGCAGCGCAACATCGCTGTCGGCGGGACCGATCAGGGTGATGCCGAACCCGGTCGCATTCGACCTTATGCCGGCGGGCACGGCGACGGCGGCCATGTCCAGCAGGTTCACGAAATTGGTGTAGAAGCCCAGGGCGCTGTTCAGCGCGATCGGCGCGGCCTTGAGTTCCGCCACTCGATAGGTCGTGCCGGTGGTAGGGAAGGCGAGCAGGTCGATGCTCTCCCAAAGCGTATCGGCGTGACGCTTGAGTTCGGCAAGCCGATAGATGCCGTTGAACAGATCGACGGCGCTTATTTCCAGTCCCGGCTCGACGACTTCACGCACGGTCGGGTCTATCGCGTGGGGATGGTCGGCAAGCAGGTCCGCGATGGCGGCGGTCCGCTCCGCCACCCAAGGGCCGCCATAGAGGAGCTGCGCCGCTTCCTGTAGCGGCGCATAGTCGATCTCCACCAGTTCGGCGAGGGTGGAGAGCCTGTCGAGCGCCCGGTCGTAAAGATATTCGGACTGCGCGTCGCCGAAGAAGGCGCGCTGGTCGCGGCGAGGAACGCCGATCCTCTTGCGCCCGATCGGCCGGTCGGCAAGCGGTTTGGAATAGGGATCGGCCGCATCGAAGCCTGCTGCGATAGAGTCGACCAGCCGGGCGTCCGCCGTGTCGCTCGTGAAGGCGGTGATGCAATCGAGCGTGCGGCAGGCTGGCACGAGACCGCTGTTGCTCCACCGGCCTTTGCTGGGCTTGAACCCGATCAAATGCTGGAAAGCGGCCGGAACGCGGCCCGATCCTGCGGTGTCGGTGCCGAGTGCGAAGGCGACCAGTCCCGCCGCCACGGCGACCGAGGAACCGGAGCTGGAGCCGCCGCTGACATAGGACAGGTTGTAGGCGTTTCTGGGGCTGCCATAGGGACTTCGCGTGCCGTTCAGTCCCGTGGCGAACTGGTCGAGATTGGTCTTGCCGACGCAGATCGCACCCGTCGCGATCAGCCGCTCAACGACCGTGGCCGAAGCCTTCGGCCGATAGGTGAAGGCGGGGCAGGCCGCGGTCGTATCGAGCCCCCGGACATCGATATTGTCCTTCACGGCGAAGGGAACGCCGGCCAGCGGCAAGGCTTCGCCTGCCGCCACCCGCGCATCGACCGTGCGGGCGGCCTCGATCAGGGCGTCCGGCGCGACCCGGCTGATCCAGATCTGGGGCTGAACCGCGTCATAAAGGGCCAGACGCGCGATCGTCTCTTCGGCCACCGCAACGGCGCTCATGCGCCCCGCCCTGACCGCATCGGCAATCATCGACACGCTGCGGCGGTTCAGCCGGTCCCCGGCTGGCGCGGTCATGCGTGCCTCCTCAGCGCCATCATCGGCGCACCGGGCTGCAGCGACTGCCGCTCCTGCACATAGAGCGCCTCGACCCTGCCCGCGCCCGGGCTGTGAACGGCACATTCCATCTTCATCGCCTCTATGATCGCGATCGTTTCGCCGGCATCGACCTCGTCGCCGGGCCCAACGAGCAGTTTCCACAGGCTGCCGCCGAACGGCGCTTCGACCAGATCGGCGCCATCGGGAATTTCCACGGCGTCCGGCTGCGGCTCCTCAGCTTCGGATAGATGGGCGACGCGGTCGAATTCGCCGTTCCGCTGCCACTCGGCCCGCTCCTCATCGAAGGCGCTCTGTCGTCGCGCCTCAAATTCCGCGATCGACTTCGCATTGTCGGCAAGGAAAGCGCGATAGTCAGAGAGGCGGAATTCGCACGGCTCGATCCTGATCGAGCGTCGGCCGCTCGGAAAATCGCGCCGCCATTCGACGAGTTCGTCCGCGTTTACAGGATAGAAGCGGATCTGGTCGAAAAAGCGCAGCAGCCAGGGCTTTCCCTCCGTGAAGGCGTCGGTCTGCCGATGGGTATTCCACATCTGGATGGTGCGGCCGAACAGTTGATAGCCGCCCGGCCCTTCCATGCCGTAGATGCACATATAGGCCCCGCCGATGCCAACGACATTGGGCGGCGTCCAGGTGCGCGCGGGGTTGTATTTGGTGGTGACCAGCCGATGCCGAGGATCGACCGGCGTGGCCACCGGGGCACCCAGATAAACGTCGCCCAGGCCCAGGACGAGATAATTGGCCTCGAAGATCAGATTCTCCACGGCCGCGGCATCGGGAAGGCCGTTGATCCGCCGGATGAACTCGATATTGTCGGGGCACCAGGGCGCGTCAGCGCGGACGGCGCCCATATATTTCTCGATCGTCTCGATCGTGGCCGGATCGCGCCAGCTGAGCGGCAGGTGGACGATACGCGACGGGACGACGAAGTCCGCCAGATCGCCCAGCCGCTCCTCCGCCGCCATCAGCATGTCGAGGGCGGCTCGCTGATCCATGATCTCGCCGTCGAAATGCAACTGGAGGGACCGGATTCCGGGCACGATGTCGACAATCCCGGCAGGATCGAGCCTTTCCAGCTCGGCCATCAGCGCATGCGCCCTTATCCGCAGCTCGATATCCAGCACGATGGGGCCGTATTCGACCAGGATATTGCGGTCGCCCTGCTGGCGATAGACCGTGCGCGGGCGATCCGGGGTGGCCGGGATTTCCGCAAGGATGGGGGTGAGCGTGCCGATGGGCCGGGCTGGTCCGCCCCCAAGCGCCGTACCCGATGCGATCAGCCCGCGCTGGTGCAAATCCGCCGCGCGCGCACCCTCGACATCGACCGGCACGAAGCGCAGCTTGTCGCCGGGCGCGAGCTGACCCATGATCCAGCGATCGGCGGCGATCACGACGAAGGGACAGACAAAGCCGCCGAGCGAGGGGCCGTCCGGGCCCAATATGATCGGCATGTCGCCGGTGAAGTCCACTGCCCCGATCGCATAGGGATTGTCGTGAATGTTGGACGGGTGCAGACCCGCTTCCCCGCCGTCGGTGCGCGCCCAGCGGGGCTTGGGGCCGATCAGCCGGACGCCGGTACGATTGCTGTTATAGTGGACCTGCCACTCCGCCGTCACGATTTCCTCAATATCCTCGTCGGTGAAGAAATCGGGCGCCCCGTGCGGGCCATAGAGCACGCGCAAGGTCCATTCATTCGTCAAGGGCGGCAGCGCGACTTCCGGCAAGGCAGGCCCGACCTCGTCACCGGCCAGATGCAGCGTATCGCCAGCCAGCAACCGGCGCGCGGCATGTCCGCCGAACTGGCCAAGCTCGAAGGTGCTGCGACTGCCGAGATAGGGCGCGATGTCCAGGCCGCCGGCCATGAGGATGTAGCCGCGTATGCCGCCGCCCCTCACCCGGCCAAGGCTAAGCGTCCGCCCCTCCCCCACGTCGAAGGCGACGCCACGCGGCACCGGCGTTCCGTCAAGCTTGGCGTCGAAATCAGCGCCGGTCAGGCAGATGCGCGCCGGCGCGTTGAAGGTCAATGTCGGGCCGGTATGGAGCACTTCCAGGCCGGCCGTGCCTTCGGCATTGCCGAGCAGCCTGTTGCCGAGCCGGAACGACTGGTCGTCCATCGGGCCCGATGGCGGAACACCCACGGCCCACAGTTTCTGCCGGCCGGGCCAATCCTGAACGGTCGTCGCCGTGCCGCCGCTGACGACCTGGATGCTGCGCGGATGGAAGGCGATGCCGTCGAGGACGCGGGTCGAGACTTCGCCGCTGACGAAGGGAGACGAACGCACCACCTCCCGAAGCCAGCGCAGGTTGGTCTCGATCCCGTCGATACGGCTTTGGTCCAGTGCCGCCTGCATGGCGGATACGGCTTGGGCGCGGGTGGGCGCGTGCACGATCAGCTTCGCCAGCATCGGATCGTACCAGGCGCTGACCGTGCTGCCGGCCATGCACCAGGTTTCGACGCGAATGTCGGGCGGAAACGCGACCGCCGTCAGCGTGCCGGAGGTCGGGCGATAGTCGAGCGCGGGATCTTCGGCGTAGAGGCGCACCTGCACGGAATGGCCATTGGGACGCGGCGGCTCCCTGTCGAGGAAGGAGAAGTCTCCGGCAGCGCCGCGGATCATCCATTCGACAAGATCGATGCCCATCACTTCTTCAGTGACGCCATGTTCGACCTGAAGGCGGGTGTTCATCTCCAGAAAGAAAAATTCTTCCCGTTCCGCATCATAGAGAAATTCGACCGTTCCGGCCGACCGATAGGACGCGGCCTCGCCCAGCCGCGTGGCGGCAGCGATCAGCGCGCTGCGCACCGCGTCGGGCAGCAGGGGCGCAGGCGCTTCCTCGACCACTTTCTGGTTGCGGCGCTGGAGCGAGCAGTCCCGTTCGCCCACCGGCAGGACGCGCCCCTCGCCATCGCCGAATATCTGCACCTCGATGTGCCGCGCACGTCGGATGTAGCGTTCCAGGAAGATGCCCGCGTCGCCGAAATTGCTTTCGCCCAGACGAGCGACGGCGGCGAAACTCTCGCGGACGGCGGCCTCGTCCTCGCAGACGCGCATGCCGATGCCGCCGCCGCCCGCAGTCGCCTTGAGGATCACGGGGAAACCGATCTCACGAGCGGCGAGTACGGCCTGCGCCTCGTCCCTGAGCAGATCCGTGCCGGGCGCGAGCGGAACATCGTGCGCGGCGGCAAGCTCGCGCGCGCTGTGCTTCAGGCCGAAGGTGCGGATATTGTCCGGCGTGGGGCCGATGAAGATGATCCCGGCCTTCGCGCAAGCCTGTGCGAACTCGACATTTTCAGCGAGGAAACCGTAACCGGGGTGAATGGCGCCAGAGCCCGTCCTGCGGGCCGCATCCAATATGGCCTCTATGTTGAGATAGCTTTCCGAGGCGCGCGCACCGCCAATGCAGACCGCTTCGTCGGCCAGTGCGACGTGGAGCGAATCCTCGTCGGCTTCGGAATAGACCGCGACTGATCGCAGGCCCATCCGGCGGAGCGTGCGGACGATGCGGGTGGCGATCGCTCCGCGATTCGCGATGAGGACGGTATCGAACCTCATGCGGCGACAATCATGCGCACGGGCGTCGGGTTGAAACCGTTGCACGGATTGTTGATCTGCGGGCAGTTGGAAACCACCACGATGACATCCATCTCCGCGCGCAGGTCCACGGTCAGGCCGGGCGCGGAGATGCCATCGACGATCCCCAGCGATCCGTCGGCCTCCACCGGCACGTTCATGAAGAAGTTGATGTTGGAGACAATGTCGCGCTTGCCCCTGCCTTCGCGCAGATTCGCCTCCAGGAAGTTTTCGACGCAGGCATGTTCGGCCTTGGTGTGGTGGCCGTAGCGAAGCGTGTTGGATTCGCAGGAACAGGCGCCGCCGATGGTGTCGTGATAATCGACGGACGTGGCGGTGATCGTCATCATCGCCCGCCCCTCGTTGGAACGCAGCACCGCGCCTTCGCGAAGGAAGAGATTGCCTTGCGCGGCGACGGTGTCCTGCGCGCTGTAACGCTCCGCATCGTCCTGCGCGGAATAGAGGAGGAAATCGACCGCCTGATTCCCTTCCAGATCGACGATCCGCAGGGTCTGGCCGGCTGCGACATGATGCAGCCAGGGCGCTCGCGCCGGCACGATCACGTCATGGAGGACAGTGCCCGGAAGGCCGGACAAGTGAATATCGACGCTCATTGAGGCGTTTTCCTTTTAACGGCGGAAATAGTCTTCGACATTCTCAAAGGCGCGCAGGCCTTCTGGAGTGGCGGTGCGGATGGTATCGTCGGCGGGAGTGACCGGACCGCGCCAGGCCGTCGCGCGAAGCGGCGTCACGGTCCAATCCTCGCGCGGGTCCAGGACATGCGGGCAGTTCGCGATCACCACGATCACATTCATCTCGGCGCGCAGCACCAGGCTTCGCGCCTGGGCAAAGGGGCCCAACTGCGGCACGATCGCTCCGTCGGCTTCGATCCGCACCCCCTTGAACAGGTTGACGCACGGATGCACGTCGCGCCGCTGGAGGCCGTGTTTGGCGACGCCGAGCAGGAAGCGGTCGCGTCCGCTGGGCGTCGGGCCGCTATTGGCCCCATTGCCATATTTGGCCGCATTCGTCGCAGCGTTGGAGGTGCCGCAGAAGGCGTCATGCGTTCCCGCCCCATCCTCGACAAAGCTCATGAGGACACGGCCCATGTCCGACAGCAGCAGCTTGCCCGCGCCGAGATAGGCGTTCCATTGCACTTTCACCGTATCGGCGACGTTGAGCCGTTCGGTCGGCAGTTCGGCGTTGAAGATGAGGAGGGAAGCACAGGCATCGCCCTTGAGGTCGATCAGCCGCAGGCGGGCGCCGCGCGGCAGACGCCGCGTTGCATAGCCGCCCGCCGCGATCGTCTCTTCCCACAGAAGGTCGTCCGCGGGCACGCCGTCCGGCAGGTCGCTGGCCACCGGCGGCAACACCGGCATGGCTTCCACCGCGGTCCCGGCCTTGGCGCGGGCATGGTCGCGGGCGGCGGTGGGGTTGGTAAGGGCCGTCATGCCATCACTCCCTTGGTCTGTTTGCTGGATTCCTGTTCATAGAGCGGCGGCAGCAGGGCGGTTGTGGTGACGAGCTGGAGCTGGTGGACGCCGCGCACCCGCCGAAGCGCATCGCACAGTTCCTTGAGCAGCGAGGCAGGCCCCTGCACCAGCAGCACCTCAAGCGACTGGTCATCCTCCAGAAAGACATGCTGAGAGGAGATGACCTCCTTCAGATAGTCCGCCTGCGTCTGGGCAAGCTGATGCCGCACGCGGCCGCGGTCGCCGCGATAGACGATGGTGATGGTGCCGGCCAACATCTCGTCGGGCCGGGTAAAGGCCTCATGTTCGGCAAGCGCATGACGGATGAGTTCGGCGATGAGCTGCGAACGCGACGGCAGTCCGCGTTCCTCCACCATCATGTCGAGCTGCCGGAACAGGTCCGCCGGCAGGCTCATGCTCAGCCTTGCAAGGGCCGCAGATTCGCTACCCATGTCCAATCTTCTCCTCATGATGCCGGTCGCCGTTTTCCGGCGCGGCTATCGCCTCTTCCCCGGCCGCGTCGCTCGCGCGTTTGCGCAGGGCGAGGTCGTAAACAGCCGTCGCGCCGAAGCGGTGCGGGGCGTGCGGGTCGTGACGGCGCTTGTCGAGCGCCAGCACCCGCGTCCCCAGGTTGAAGGCTTCGTGGATGTCGTGAGTCACCATGATGATCGTCAGCGAATAGTCGCGCCAAAGCCGGGTGATCAGCCGGTGCATGTCGGAACGGATACCCGGATCCAGCGCGCCGAACGGTTCATCGAGCAGCAGGATGCGGGGGCGCTTGATAAGCGCCTGCGCGATGGCCAGACGCTGCTGCATGCCGCCCGAAAGCTGTGCGGGATAGAGGTGAAGGCTGTCGCCAAGGCCGACGGCATCCAGCATTTCGGTGGCTTCTTCCACCGCCGCGCTGCGAGCCCTGCCGAACAGGCGCGCCAGAAGCGGCGATTGGGCGCATTCCAGCCCGAAAACCGTGTTCCGCAAGGCCGACAGGTGGGGAAATACCGAATAGCGCTGAAACACGACGCCCCGATCGGGTCCGCATTCAGGCGTCAGCGGCATCCCGTCGAGAAGGATGGAACCCCGCGTCGCCGCTTCCTGGCCGAGGATGAGACGCAGCAGGCTGCTTTTGCCGGCGCCCGAAGGGCCGATGATCGACACGAAAGACCCTTCCTCGATATCGATCGTCACGCGTTCGAGCACGATCTTCTCGCCATATTCGATCCAGACATCACGAAGAGAGAGAAGCGCGCTCAATGGCTGACTCCGTGGGCCCAGGGGAACAGGCGCTGGCTGAGGAAAGTGAGGGAAAGATCCATCACCACGGCCAGCAGCGCGATCCACGCGACATAGGGAATGATGACATCCATCGAGAGATAGCGGCGGACGAGGAATATGCGGTAGCCAAGTCCGATGTCGGATGCGATCGCCTCGGCCGATATGAGGAAGACCCAGGCCGGCCCCAGCGACAGGCGTACGGCGTGAAGCAGGCGCGGCATGGCCTGGGGCAGCGCCACCCTTATCATGATCTGCCAGCTGCTCGCCCCCAGCGTCTGCGCCTTGATGATCTGTTCGCGCGGCAGGGCAGCGACGTGCGCGGCAATGTCCCGCACCATGACAGGGGCTATGCCGATGACGATGAGCGCGACCTTGGCAGTTTCCCCCAGGCCCAGGGCGATGAAGAGGATAGGGAGCAGCGCGATGGGCGGGATCACGGCGATGCCCGTTACCAAAGGTCCGAAGGTTGCCCGCACGGGGGGAAGGATGCCGAGCACCAGCCCCACAAGAAGCGCCGCGAGCGTCGCGATGCCCAAACCGATGCCAAGCCGCTCCAGGCTCGCCAGCGTATCCGCCCAGAATAGCAGCTGTCCCGTCAGCTGGTCCGGCTGGAAAAGCAGCCCGGACATCGCCTTCGTCATGCCGTCGGGCAACGGCAATATCTTGTCGAACTGATTGGCGGCGTGGCGTTGAGCCGCCAGGAAAAGATAGAGCAGGACCAGCAGCAGGATCGGCACCGCCCCCAGCAGCAGCCGGTCGCCTCGGCTGACATGTCGATTCACCCAGCGCATATCATCATCGTCCTACAGAGTGGATCGATCGGGGCAGCTCAAAGCTTTCCGTCGGCCGCCAGTTTCATGAAGCTTTCGTCGAACCGCAGCGTCACATGCTGCGCGTCGCCCAGCGTCTTCCCGCCGGCGAAGCTCATGCCGACGGCATCGGCTGAGGCCGCGCCCTTGAACAGGCCATGGGCGAAGCTGAAATCCCGCACCTGCGCCATGCTTTGAACGAGTGCGGGGGCAGATGTGGCCGCCACGGCGGATTTGGGATCGGCATAGAGATGCGTGGTCGCCAGCTGGCTCTCGAACACTTCGGGTGTCGTGCCCGCCAGCTTCGCCATGGCCGCGCGTGCCGCCTTGCCCTGCGCGTCCTGCCTTTTCATCAGCGCCATCGTATCGAACCAGATGCCGGTCAGCGCCTTGCCCAGATTCGGATTGGCTTTCAGGGTCGCCGTATCGACCACCAGCAGATCCAGTATTTCACCGGGGATCTGGGCCGAGCTGAAGACCTCCTTCGCCCCGGCCTGTCCCTTCATGACCGAAAGCTGCGGGTTCCATGCGACCGCCGCGGTGACGTCCGGACTGGAAAAGGCCCCGACGATATCAGCGTCGGAGGTGTTCACGGTCTTGATGTCGGTGGGCTTCATCCCCGACTTCTCCAGCGCGCGGGCGAGAAGATAGTGGGAGACCGAAAGTTCGACCAGATAGACCTGCCTGCCCTTGATCGCTGAAAAATTGTCGGCGCCCTTGAGCAAGATGCCATCATTGCCGTTCGAATAGTCGCCGACTATGATCGCGCTGGTATCTTTCCCGCCGGCGGCCGGAATCGTCAGGGCGTCCATATTGGTCACCGTCACGCCATCGAATTTGCCGGCGGTATATTGATTCACCGATTCAACATAGTCGTTGACCTGAACGATATTGATCTTGATGCCGTATTTATCCGCCCACTTCTTCACGATTCCGGCCTGCTGGGCATAGGGCCATGGCATCCAGCCAGCGTATATCGACCATCCGATGTTGAACTCTGTCTTCGGCTGGGAGGGGGCGTCCGGCGCTTGCGAGCAGGATACAAGCAAAAGCGCTCCAGCCATCAGAGCAGCCCGGCCTGCATTGCGGAACATTCGGATCATTCTTTCGTCCCCTTTCGGCAAACACTATTGCAAAGCAGCACGGGTCTGTCCACCAAGAATTATTACCTTTAAAGTTTTAGGTAATACTCTCCATCGTGGCGGAAATCCGGGGTCCAGCGCCCTGACACCCGCCGTCGGGCCGGCTGAGCGACCGCGCCGATGACCGGCCCCTCCCCGCGAATCGACCAGATTGCGTTATTCTGACGGATAGACAGCGGGCAGCGTCGATCCGTTGGTCGGGGTTTGCGATTCGGGGCCGAATGGTCCCACATAATTCCCACTCCGGTCCCGCCGCCATTCCTCCCACCAATATTGGAATCGGTCTTCATCGTAAGAAAACCGCCACATTGTGCGCCGCACCCAACGATTGCAGTCATACTGAGCAAGTGCGAAATTATTACGCTTGACCCATTACGTAATATCCATACCGTATAGTTGATCGACCGCTCGTCGAAGCGGCGCAACAAAGGGGTAGATTAGCCGGGCAGTCACCGGCTTGAAGTGAGGGTTCGTGAATCGAAGAACGGCTCGCAATGCTGCTCTCTCAGGCGCTATGGCGCCGGTCGCCAGCAATGCGCGGCATTGTGACCTTGCCGGTTCATCGCACGGCGCGCGAACAGATCAAATGATGATTGCAGCCGCTTCGGTTGCAAAAGACGATGCACATCATGGCATGACAATGACGACTGGCCGGGAACCGGCCGACAAGGTGCCGGCCTAGCCAGAGCGCCAGGGAGAAGGATGTCACTTGGGGCTCAACTGCAAGGGGGTCGAAGTGACTATGAAATTGTTTCGCAATACATTGCTTGGCGCGACCATTCTTATGGGCGTTGGGACCACTTCGGCTTTCGCTCAAGGCGCCGCGGACGGTGCTGACGGTGCAGGCGGCGAGGGCAACGAGATCGTCGTGACGGCCACTCGGCGCGCGGTTTCGATCCAGGACGTGCCGATCAACATCAGCGCCGTCGGCCAGGAGCAGCTCGCCCGGCAGCGGATCGACGACGTGCGCGACATTGCCGACTTTACGCCAGGCGTGACCATATCGGACACGGGCCCGGGCTCGACCGGAACGATCGTGCTTCGCGGCCTCAACGCTTCGGATTCCAGTTCCACCGGCAATTCCTATGACACGGCCTTGGGCGTCTATCTCGGCGAGGTTCCGCTCTATTACGACTTCAAATTGCTCGACATCGCGCGCGTCGAAACGCTGCTCGGGCCGCAGGGGACACTCTATGGCCTTGGCACCCTGGCGGGAGCGATCCGCAATATCCCCAACCGGCCCGACACGGACAAGATTGAGGGCGAGGTGCATAGCCGCCTTTACGGCAAGGGCCACAGCGGCAAGCTAGGCTATCAGGTCGACGGCGTCATCAACATCCCGATCGTCAAGGATCATATCGCCTTCCGGTCGGCCACGGGCTATTTCTACGATCCCGGCTTCATCGACTATCCGCTGCTGCTCCAGACGCCGGGCGTTTCGCTGCCCCAGCCGGATGGTCCGACGAGCATCTCGCCCGCCGGCTATGCCGCGAACCTGAGAAAGGAGAAGGACCTCAATTTCGAGAAGACCTTCACCACCCGCAACCAGTTGCTGTTCCAGGTCAGCGAGGATCTGAAGGTCAACTTCACCTACGCGTTCCAGCAGACCAAGACCGATGGAGGTCAATATAATAGCGACGGCGTACTCGGAACGGGCAAATATCAAAGTGCGGCGCGTTATATCGAGCCGGTGAAGCGTCGCGCGCACCTGGGAGCGATGGAAATCAACGCCAACCTCGCGGACATTGCCGATCTTGTTTCGACAACTGCCTATACCGATGTCAAGAACGACAATCGGACGGACAATACCGACCTTCTGCTCGATCTCGATTATGGCTATGAATCCTTCCCCGCTTTTTCGAGCTGGAACGAAAGCCACGATCGCCGCAAGCAGTTCAACCAGGAAGTCCGCTTCGTTTCCCGCCATGGCGGTCCGTTCAACTGGGTGCTGGGCGGCTTCTACAATCAGCAGAAGCGGCTGCGGGAATATACCGAACATGTTCCGAATCATCCCTGGGTGGAATTCGGAACGCAGCCCAACCCCGACGAGGTCGAATATAACAGCTTCAACAAGTCGAAAGTGACGGAGAAGGCAGTCTTCGGAGAAGGCACGTTAAGGATCATACCCGAATGGCAGGTGACGGCAGGCGTGCGCTATTTCGGCTATACGTCGGACGTCAGCGGACGCGCGGTACTTCCACTGCTCGGCGATCCGGTCAGCCCCTATGATCTTCCTTCTGCCGGCGGCAAGTCGAAGAAGAGCGGCTGGGTGTGGAAGTTTAACAGCTCCTACAACTTCACGCCAGACATCATGCTCTATGGCACCTACAGCAAGGGCTATCGGATCGGAGGGCCGAACACTGTCGCGCCCTGCGTCCTGCCACTCGATCTAACGCAGCAGAATGTGTGCGCGCTGCCCAATGAAATCCAATATGGCCCGGACACCACGAAAAACGCGGAACTCGGCATCCGCACCCAGCTTCTGGATCGCAAGCTGACGTTCAATTTCAACGTCTTCCAGATCAAGTGGAACGGTATTCAAGTCGATTCTGCCACCATCAACGGCATCGTGGGCATCACCGTCAACGGCGGCAAGGCGAAGTCGGAGGGCTTCGAAGCGTCGTTCCAGGTCAAGCCGATAGAAGGATTGTCGATCCAGGGAACATATTCCTACACCGATGCCAAGCTGACCCAGGATGTTCCGGGGATCATCGCGGTCAACGACCCGGCGGGAACCTATCCCAGTTCACCGATTCAGCTGGACGCGCTATCGGGCGATCGCCTTCCAGGCTCTGCAAAGAACAGCGGCAGCCTGGGCGCGACCTACACCATGCCGTTCATGGCCGGGAACCTGGTGGCGGACTGGACAGCGACCTATCGCGGCAATGTCGTGACGCGGCTGGGCTGGGACCGCGCCTATGGCGACAAGCTTCCGGGCTATGTGCTGCACCGCGCCTCGCTGGCCTATGAGACGGACCGTTACAGCCTCGTCCTGTTCGCGAACAATATCTTCGACAAATATGCGGTGGCTTCCGTCTCCAATGACCGCTCGCGCGTAGGCCTCAACGATGGAGTGGTGCTGCGCTATTACAAGCAGACCGTGATCAATCCGCGCACCTTCGGCATCGAAGCACGCTTCAAATATTGATCTGATGATGCTGCCGGGGCGCCATTTCGAAAGGATGGCGCCCCGGCGAGCGCGCAGGATCATCGCAATGCTGCCTTGCATGAAAGGGAAAGAGCCATGGCCGCTGATGCGCGCAGGGTTCGACGGGTACGAACCCTTGGATTGAGTGCGGCGCTCCTGATGGCGAGCGGCTCGGGATATGCCCCGGACCTGAAGGCAGCTTGCGTAGCGCTGCCGAAGCTCTTCGCGGAAAAGTGGATCGACGGCACGCTGCCGCAGGAGCCCTTCACCCAGGTCCAGCAACTCGACGAGGACAGTTTCGTCATCCGCCAGTCGGTCAAGACCAATTTCGAAGCGCCCTTCCTTTATCTGCTCTTCGGGCGCGACAGGGCTTTGCTGATCGACAGCGGGGCCGAAGGCGGCCGCATCAGGCCGACAGTCGACCGGCTGGTCGCACAGTGGCTGGCCGCTCACGGACGCCGTTCGATCCCGCTCGTGGTCGCCCATAGCCACAGCCATGGCGACCATGTTGCCGGAGACGCCGCCTTCCGTGACCGCCCGGATACGACCGTCGTCGGGCTGAAGCCATCGGACGTGGCCAGCTTTTTCGGCATCTCCCCTTGGCCCGAGGGAGTTGCCAATTTCGACCTGGGCGATCGCGCGCTCAGCGTCATCGCAACACCAGGGCATCAGGCCGCCGCGATCATGATCTACGACCCTCGCCTCAAGATCTTGTTGTCGGGCGACACGCTCTATCCCGGCCGCCTTTACGTGCCGGTAAATTTCATGGCCGACAATCGCGCCAGCATCGAACGGCTGGCAGCCTTCGCGGCGAAGCATCCGATCTGCGCCGTCATGGGAGCTCATATCGAGATGACGTCCGAGTCGGGGCGCGACTATGGGCATGAAGCGTCAACCCATCCAGAGGAACATCCCCTCCCCTTGCCGGCGCAAACCATTGGTGAACTCCAGACCGGCCTGCGAGAGCCGCTGGAGACACCCGACCAGCGGCAAGTCCACGATCATTTCATCATTGTCCCGGTACCCGCCCGCGCGGAATGATCCGGCGGCGTCGGATAAGATTGCCTTCAAAATCAGAGCAAAGTCTGTGATTCTGGCGCAAGATCGATATGCCTCAAGTTGGAAAGCTTCGCGCGGGCGACCGGACAGACTTTCGTCCTTGCTGCTTTCTTCTTCGCCTGCGCGGCATCGATCATCTGGCTTGCATCGCGACCCACGCGCGCAGTTGATCCCGATGCGGCGCATTGATCGAAAGCTTTCGGTGCATGTCACATGACGATCCGGGAACCTATGTCATGCGCAACATCGAGGAGCAAATCTCCCGCCCACTGGCAGAGACGGCCCTGGCAAATAGCCGTTCCTTCACCTTTGATGTGATATAATAGTGACAATGCAGCTATTTGTGCGTCATGTGGGAAATCGCGCTGCCGATGCTTGTTCTATCCCCGAAGGCATGAAGGGATGCCTTCTGCAAGGGATGAGGGGTGTAACATGCAGCTTCGTGCTATTCTGCTTGGCTCGGCGAGCTGGAGCGCGGCTTTCCTGATCGCAACCGGCGCGGCCTGTGCGCAGACGAATGCGGACGCAGCCTCCCCGGCTGCCGCAACGGTGCCGCAGGGCAGCGACACGGCGTCGGACAGAGGAGAGCCGGTCATCATTGTGACAGGTTCCCGCATTGCGCGGCCGACACTGGATTCGCCGATCCCCGTAACATCGCTGTCGACTGCGGATCTCACCCGGAGCGGCGGCACCGTCATCGGCGATGTGCTGAATGATCTGCCCTCCCTGCGGTCCTCCTACAGTCAGGCGAATTCCACCCAATATATCGGCACGTCCGGCCTCAACCTGCTCGATTTGCGTGGCCTGGGCGTTACGCGCTCGCTGGTTCTGGTGAACGGCCGTCGCCATGTCACCTCTTCCGAAGGCGATTTTCTCGTCGATACGAACACCATTCCCACCGACCTCATCGAGCGCGTCGACATCGTGACCGGCGGCAGTTCGGCCGTCTATGGCTCCGATGCCATGGCCGGCGTGGTCAATTTCGTGCTGAAGCGCGATTTCGAAGGCCTGTCGCTTGACGGCAAGGCCGGTATCTCTAGCTATGGCGACCGGGGAACCTATCGGCTGTCGGGCACCTTCGGCCGGAATTTCGCCGATGGACGGGGCAATGTTGCGCTGAGCCTCGAATATAATCGCACGAATTTGCTGACCTATACCGACCGGCCCGCCCTGACTGGCGCTTTTTCCGGACGGCGGCAGTTCCAGCTGGTCGACAATCCGTCTCTGGACAATGACATTCCCGACAGAAGCTTCCTTACCGGGGTGCACAGCTTCGGTTATGACAATGGTGGCAATTTCATCGCCTATAATGGCGGCAGCCCCCTGTCCTGCGGCACTGGCGCCGCGGGGGCCTGCCGCGCAAATGGTTTCCCGCGCGTTTTCGGCTTCAACCCCGACGGGTCGCTTTACGAATATGCCTATGGCAATGATTTCCGCCCCGCCGGATCGGGGAATAATCAGAATGGCAACGGCGCGACCCTGAACGATCGCGGCACGCTCGACCCCTCGCTCAAGCGCTTCGTGGCGAATTTCCTTGCCCATTATGACGTGTCGGATGCATTTCGCCCCTTTATCGAGGCCAAGTTCGTCCGGGTGAAGAGCTTTAACCAGGGCAGCCCGACATTCGGACAAGGCGGGGAACAAGGCACGGTCGCGTCGGAGGATGAGGACGGCAATCCGATCCGCGTGGCGGCGACGCCCGACACCTATCTGGGCTCGGGCGTTCCGATCTTTTTCGACAATGCCTATTTGCAGCCGGGCGCGGCCGCCACCATCCGCTCGCTGCTGCCGGCGGGCGCGGAGTTCTTCCGGCTCAACCGCAATAATAACGATCTTGGCACCCGCGACGAATATGACCGTCGCGATACATACCGCATCGTTATGGGCGCCGAAGGAACGTTCAACGATGACTGGCGCTATGATTTTTCCGTCAACTACGGGAAGTTCAAGAGCCGCTCCCTGTTCTTCAACAACCGTATCGAATCCCGCTTCCAGAATGCGGCTGACGCCGTTTTCAACGCTGCGGGCAATATCGTCTGCCGCATCAATCAGGTGACCGTCACCGACCCGGCCTGCGCGCCGCTCAACCTCTTCGGGGACGGCGCGCCCAGCCAGGCGGCGCTCGATTATATCAACACCACATCCCATCGCCGGGGCAGCGCCAGTCAGTTCGACATCAACGCCAATCTGGTGGGCGACAGCTCGCAATGGTTCGAATTGCCCGGCGGCCCTGTCGCCTTTGCGGTTGGCGCCGAATATCGTCGGGAAAAGGCGTTTTACGCCTATGACGATACGGTGAAGAGCGGCGATACTTTCCTGAACGCCATTCCCGACTTCAATCCGCCATCCTTCGCCGTGAAGGAAGCCTATGGCGAACTGGACGTTCCCCTTCTGAAGGACATGCCGTTCGCGCGGGAACTCAGCGTCAATGGCGCGGTTCGCGTCGCGGACTATAAGGGCGCAACCGGCACCGTCTGGGCCTATAATGGCGGTGCGATCTACGCGCCGGTTTCCGACATCAAGTTCCGGGTCAATTACTCCCGGTCGGTGCGGGCTCCGACACTGAGCGACCTTTATTCCTCGCCATCACAGAATTTCGATCTTCTGGACGATCCCTGCGACGTCAATTTCATCGACAAGGGCAAGTCGACCCGCGCGGCCAATTGCGCCGCCGCCGGCGTTCCCGCGGGCTTCGTCAACAGCGTGGCGCGGGCCGGAAGCACGGAGTTTCTGTCGGGCGGAAATCCCAATCTGACCGCCGAAAAGTCGCGCAGCTGGACCTATGGGTTCATCCTGCAACCGCGCATGATCCCGGACCTGTCGATCACGGTCGACTATTACGACATCAAGATCAGCAAGGTCATCAGTGCCGTGGATGCGCAGACCATTCTCGACGCCTGCTATGATGGAGCAAATCTGAACAACCAGTTCTGTCAGCTCATCTATCCCCGTCAGGCCAATGGACTGTTCGCCAGACCGGCCCTGTTGCAGAGCACGGTGAACTTCGCCGCCCTGGTGGCGAAAGGCATCGACATGGATGTCGCCTATAATCATCGGTTCGACCCCGACAACAGGATCGCGGTCCGGGTCGTCGGCACCTGGGTGCGGACCCGCACCGACTATCCCTATCTCGACAATCCCGGCCAGCCCGAACGGGTGAAGGGAGAGCTGGGCGATCCGATCTGGAACGTCAATGCGTCCATCGACTATACGCACCGCAACCTCACCCTGGGGTATCAAATCCGCTATATCGGCCGCCAATCGATCACCGATTGGGAGGCCCAGCACGACACTTATGGTGTGCCTGCGCTCGATCCCAACTATGCCGACACCGTCTATTATCCGCGCGTTTTCTACCATTCGATCCGTGCGTCGCTGGATGTCGACAAGCGGTTCACCCTTTATGGTGGGGTCGACAATCTCACCAACCGTAAACCGCCCTACGGATTGTTCGGCAATGGCAGCAATGGTGATGGCGACGCCATTTACGACAATATCGGCCGCTTCATGTATATGGGCGTGTCTGTCAAACTTTGATTTGCAAAGCGGGAATGAGAAAGGGCGGGCAGGTTTGCGTGCCCTTTCTCAACAACATGTGACTTACCGATACAGGTCGAAAATGACGTTTGGGCAGCTTAACCCTCGGTAATGACTCAAGCGTCGAATTCCGGTTTTCGAAAGCGGACAGGGATGCCCGCCATATCAGTTCGACCTCGCGCGTCGGTCCAGAATCTGCTTGAGAGGATTGGGTTTCCCCGGCGCCACACGCCGAAGGGTATTCGTATCGTGATGGTCGAACGGGTCGGGCCTGCCGTGGACGGCAAGAATGGTGTGAATATCATAGCTCCAGCTATCGTCGCCGTCGAAGCGGATGTCGATCCGGTATGCATCCGTTCGAAAACCATATTCCAGGAAAGCGGTCGAGCATATCCCATACTGCGTCTGACCGCGTGCCGCGACCAGCGACAAATTGTCGTCGCCGACCTTGGCGTGGCCCGCGGCCAGCGCCACCTGCCCACGGGGAATAGCCAATGTCTGCAGGATCAGCCCGGTTGCCGGTTCCCATAGCCAGTAACCGACCTGATCGTGGAAGGTGATGTCCTCTTCCTCGGTCGTGATATGGGTGTGATAGCGCAGGCCGTAGAAAAGCTGCGGCCCGTTGGTTTGAGGATCGATGGCATCGAACGAAACACGCTCAACGAACACGCGCCGCTCGGGAGCGTCTGCCTTGGGGTTGATATCAACACCCTTATGGGCCTCCCAGCGACCGGCCAGCCTTGCCAGCGGCCCCAGATTGGCGAGCGTGTCGGGGTCGACGCCGGTTGGCTCGGTAAAAATATCCTGAGGAAACGGATTCATGGCCTTTCCCTGCGAAACGAGTGGAACCCGCAACATAGGACCTGATCCTGGTCGACCCAAGGACTCAATTCCTTGCCTGGTTCATAGGCTTAGGGCAAAAAATATGCCGCTCATCGCGTGCGTGAACGTGGACAGCGCTCGAAGGAATAATCGGTGCGCCCGTTGCACGCATTGCCGGGATGGGAGAAGAGGCGGGCGATACGGACGGAAACCCTCGTCACGATTCGCGGCATGATCCAGTGCAGGGTTCGTCCCTGAACCGCTTGAGGAAAGAGATATGAGCAAGGACATCATCATCGCTGGCTATGCCCGGACGCCCATGGGCGGCTTTCAGGGCGCACTTTCCAGCGTTTCGGCGCCGGAACTGGGCGCCGTTGCGGTGAAGGCGGCGGTTGAGCGCTCCGGCGCCGCGCCGGAGGCCATCGACCGCATCTATATGGGCTGCGTCCTGCCCGCCGCCCTCGGCCAGGCGCCCGCGCGGCAGGCGGCGCTTGGCGCGGGCCTGCCCCAGTCGGTGGAGGCGACGACGGTCAACAAGATGTGCGGTTCGGGCATGCAGGCGGCAATCATGGCGGCCGAAGCGCTGAGCGCCGGGGCCGTGGACATCGTCGTCGCCGGCGGCATGGAGAGCATGACCAATGCGCCCTATGCCCTGCCCAAGCACCGTTCCGGCGCGCGCATCGGCCACGATCGGGTCATCGACACGATGATGATGGACGGGCTGGAGGACGCCTATGATCGCGGCAAGCCCATGGGAGCCTTTGCCGAGGACACGGCCCGCGATTATCAGTTCACCCGCGCGGAAATGGATGCCTATGCGGTCGAAAGCCTCGCCCGCGCCAATGCGGCGATCGACAGCGGCGCCTTCGCTGCGGAGGTGGTGCCTGTCACCGTCAGGACGCGCGGCGGCGAGGTCCAGGTCGACAAGGACGAACAGCCCGGCAATGCGAAGCCGGAGAAGATACCCTCGCTGAAGCCCGCCTTCGCCAAAGACGGTGCGATCACGGCGGCGTCCTCCGCCTCGATTTCGGACGGCGCAGCCGCGCTGGTGCTGACCCGTGCGGATGTCGCTGAGAAGCTTGGCCTTGCCAGGGAGGCGCGCATCGTCGCCACCGCATCCCATGCCCATGCTCCCGCACTGTTCACGACTGCCCCGGTCTTCGCGATCCGCAAGGTGCTGGAGAAGGCAGGCTGGTCCGCCGGGGACGTCGATCTCTACGAAGTGAACGAGGCGTTTGCCGCCGTCGCCATGATCGCGATGCGCGACCTCGACATTCCGCATGACAGGATCAACGTCAATGGCGGCGCCACCGCACTGGGTCATCCCATCGGCGCCAGCGGCGCGCGCATCATCGCAACGCTGGTGGCGGCATTGAAAGCCCGCGGCCTCAAAAAAGGCGTCGCGGCGCTCTGCATCGGCGGCGGCGAAGCGACCGCCGTGGCTCTCGAAATCCTATAAGACGGATAGAGATAACAATTTGGACCGGCGCCGTCTTTCCGGATGGCGCTATCCTTTAATCCATGTCTCTCAGGTTATGGATTATGGCGCGGCGCGACTCATCGCGATGGAACGTCCTGTACGCGGCTGAAGTTTTCCCTTCAGTCGATGACCGGAGCCATGGAGCCAGCCGATGCTCGAACATATTCCCGCCTGGATGGGCAGGATCTTCACCAATGTCCGCGCCGGCCATGAAAGGCTGGCCATCGTCAGGGCCGGGCTGCAGGGAACGGCGCCCATGATCCCGCTGTCCAGCCCGGCTTTCGCTGCCGGCGGCCGGCTGCCGATCCGCTTCACGGCGGATGGCGAAGGGGTATCCCCGCCGCTTGTCTGGGGTGAGGTGCCGGCAGGCACGGCCAGCATCGCGCTGATCGTCGAGGACCCCGACGCGCCCACACCCAATCCGCTGGTCCATGGTCTGCTCTGGGACCTGCCCGGCGATCTCCGCCAGGTGGACGAGGGGGAGATTGCGGAGGGCAAGGAGGCCACCGTCGGTTCCGTTGGCCGAAACAGCTATCTTGCCCAGGCCTGGCTTCCGCCGGACCCGCCGACGGGCCATGGCGAGCATGATTATATTTTCCAGCTCTTCGCCCTGGCGCAGGCCATTGATCTGGGGCCGGGGCCCGGCCGGTCCGACATCGTCAAGGCGATGGACGGCCAGGTGCTGGGGGTGGGCGTGCTGGTCGGCACCTATTCCCGCGGCGATCCGGCGCCCGTCGGACATGTCGGCCCCGGCCTGGCGCGCGGTTAGCCCGAACAAGGCAGGCGCCTCGTCCGCCTGAACCGGCCGACGCCTATCCTTGGAACGTCTCCGCCCTCAAACCGTTCGGGACATGAAACAGAAACAAATCAGCCTCGCCCGACCGGCGTCCAACCCAGGTTAGTTCGCGCTGCGTAATAAACCGATAGAGAAGCGACAGGAGGGTCGTGCCATGGGCGATGAAGACGACACCGTTCATTATGACGGCGCGGAAGGCGGCTGGGGCTCGATCAAGGGCATGGCCGAAATCGCCTGGCGCGAGAAGCCGACGCCGGCCGTCCTCAACACGCTGCGCCGGCAAAACAAGGTCAAGGGGTTCATGTGCGTGTCCTGCGCCTGGACCAAGCCCGCCCATCCGCATGCCGCCGAATTTTGCGAGAACGGGGCCAAGGCCACGCTATGGGAACTGACCAGCCGCCGCTGCACGCCCGAAGTGCTGGCCAGGCACAAGGTCGGCGAGCTCAGGACATGGAAGGACCACGACCTTGAGCAGCTTGGGCGGCTCACCCATCCGATGCGATTCGATCGGGCGAGCGACCGCTATGTGCCTTGCTCCTGGGACGAGGCGTTCGAGGCGATCGGCAGGGAACTCAAGGCCATCGATCCCCGCGCCGCCGTCTTCTATTCATCGGGGCGGGCCAGCCTGGAAACAAGCTATCTCTATGCCCTGTTCGCCAGGGCCTATGGTCACAACAACCTGCCGGACAGTTCCAATATGTGCCATGAGACGACGTCCGTCGCGCTCAAGAAGCTCATCGGCTCCCCGGTCGGCACCTGCGTGCTGGCCGATTTCGACCTGTGCGACGCGATCTTCTTCTTCGGGCAGAATACGGGCTCCAACAGCCCCCGGCTGCTGCATCCGCTGCAGGAGGCGGTGAAACGCGGGGTGAAGATCGTGACCTTCAACCCGATCCGTGAAAAGGGTCTGGAAGTCTTCAAAAATCCCCAGAGCCCGACAGAAATGCTGACGCCCAAGACGACGCAGATCTCGACGCTCTATCTACAGGTCAAGGCCGGCGGGGACATTGCTGCCATCACCGGATTGATCAAGCATGTCCTTGCCGAGGAAGAAAGGAAGTGGCGCGAGGAACAGCGCCACGTCCTCGACATCGACTTCATCGAGCAGCACTGCACCGGATTCGAGGCGCTCAAGGCCCATGTCGAAGCGACAGGCTGGGAGGAGATCGAGCGCGAGAGCGGCCTTGCCCGCGCCGACCTCCGGCAGGCGGCGCAGATCTATATCGACGCTCCCCGCTCCATCGCCATGTATGGCATGGGCCTGACCCAGCATGTCCATGGCTTCGAAAATCTTGCGGCGCTCACCAATCTCTGGCTGCTCAAGGGCAATATCGGCCGCGACGGCACCGGCATATCCCCGGTCCGCGGCCATTCGAACGTGCAGGGCCAGCGGACGGTCGGCATTTCCGAAAAGCCGGAACTGGTGCCGCTGGACAGGATCGCCCGGCAATATGGCTTCGAACCGCCGCGGGAAGAGGGCATGAACACGGTGAAGGCATGCGAGAAAATCCTGTCGGGAGAGGTGAAGGCCTTTATCGGCCTGGGCGGCAATTTCGTCCGCGCCATCCCGGAACGCGAGAAGATGGAGGCGGCCTGGCAGCGCCTGCGCCTGACGGTCCAGATCGCGACCAAGCTCAACCGCAGTCACCTCATAAACGGCGAAATCGCCTATCTTCTGCCGTGCCTTGGACGGTCCGAGGAAGACATGCAGGCATCCGGCCCGCAGGCGGTGACGATGGAGGATTCTCTCTCCTGCATCCACGGCTCGCTGGGCAAGAACAAGCCCGCCTCCGACCATCTGAAGTCGGAAGTGGCGATCGTGGCCGGAATGGCGAAGGCGACGCTTCCCCCCAATCCAAAGCTGGAATGGGACGCATGGACGGCGGATTATGCCAGGATCAGGGACAGGATCGAGGAAAGCTACCCAGACCAGTTCCACGACTTCAATGACAGGGTGTTCACGCCCGGCGGCTTCTACCGCGGCAATTCGGCGCGGGAGCGGATCTGGAAGACCGAGAGCGGAAAGGCGCAGTTCACCGTTCCCAAGACGATGAGTTCGGTCGGCTTCGAACCGGCGGTGGGCCGTTACAGGCTGGTGACCTTGCGGTCGAACGACCAGTTCAACACGACGATCTACGGCTATTCCGACCGGCTGCGCGGCATCGAAGGAACGCGCGACGTCGTGCTGATGAACCCTGAGGATATGGGAGCCGCCGGCCTTCGGGAGGGCCAGGTCGTCAGCCTGGCGAGCGATGCCGGGGACGGCGTTCATCGTCAGGTCGACGGTCTGGCGGTCACGCCCTTCCTGCTGCCGCGCGGCTGCCTGGGCGCATATTATCCGGAAATGAATCCCCTGGTTCCGCTCTGGTACCACGACGAACAGTCGAAGACCCCTGCGGCCAAGGGCGTTCCCGTCCGCATCGTCATCTGAGATGCGGAAGCGCGGGGCAGCGGCATTGATGGCGATCCTGCTCGGCGGATGCAGCCAGGAAGCGCGCGACCTCGGCCCCGGCCTGCCGCAGACGGCGCCGCATGGCAATGCGGACCCGCGGATCGACGCCTATCAGCGGAATTTCTACCAGATCGCGCAGGGCGGCCGCTATTTCGCCTGGTATGGCTGTTCGCCCTGCCACAGCGAACAGGCAAAGGGCGGCGCCCGATTGTCCGATGGGCAATGGGTTCAGGGCGGGGGCTTCGCGGACGTCTACCGGTCGATCGCCACGGGCCATGGCGGCGCCTATGGCCGACGTGTGCCGGTCGAGCAGCTTTGGCAGATCACGGCGTATGTCCGCGATCTGCCGCTGCACTATCCCGAAAAGCGGCGGCGGCTCCTGCTCGACCAGAAGGGCGAGCCGCAGGGATCGGCATGGTCCGGCCCGCAATGAGACGATCGACATCGGTCATCACCATGCTGATCCTGTCCGCCTGCACCGGCGTCCAGTCGCCGCTCGCCCCGGCAGGGGATCAGGCGTCCGCTCTCCACATGCTTCTGATCGTCATGACGGTGGTCTGCGGGCTGGTCTATCTGCTGGTGATGGGCGGGCTCGTCTGGGCCGTCATGCGCGCCCGCTCGCGCCGCCAAAAGGATGAAGGACGCGCTGAAACGCGGGTGGACCGCGCCCTCCATGTCGCGGCGGGGATCATCGTCGTCGGACTCACCATCCTCATCACCGCCAGCTTCTTCGCTGACCGCGCCCTATTCGCAACCCGCGGGCAGGACGCCATGGCCGTGCGCGTGACCGGGCATCAATGGTGGTGGCGGATCGAATATCGCGATCCGGCGAGCGGGCGCTGGATCGAAACCGCCAACGAACTCCATTTGCCGCTGGGCCGCACGACACGGGTCGAGCTTGCGTCGGGAGATGTCATTCACAGTTTCTGGGTGCCGAACGTCTCCGGAAAGATCGACATGATTCCCGGCCGCCGCAACCTTCTCGACCTGACGCCGCGTCGAACGGGCTGGTTTCGCGGGGCCTGCACGGAGTTTTGCGGCGCGCAACATGCCCATATGGCCTTCGATGTGAAGGTGGAAGCGCCTGCCGATTTCGACCTCTGGCTGAAGACGCAGGCAGCCCCGGCGGCATCCGGCGCGCCCGTCACAGGGCGCGGAGCCAAGCTCTTCGCGACGAAATGCGCGGCCTGCCACAGGATCAGGGGCACATCGGCAACAGGCCGGGCGGGACCCGATCTCACCCATGTCGCCGCGCGAAGGTCCATCGCCGCCGGCACGCTGCCCATGACGCGGGGCGCGCTGCAAGGCTGGATCGCGCAGCCCCAGGCGTTGAAGCCCGGCACGTCGATGCCGGCCGTGCCGCTGCCGCCTGCGGATGCCGATGCGCTCGCCGCCTATCTGGCGAGGCTCAGATGACCGCCGACGCGACCCTGATCGAACGGCTGGACGAAAGGTGGCGCGACCCGCCGGGCCTGTGGGGTTTCCTGACCACGGTCGATCACAAGCGCATCGCCGCGCGCTACATCGTCACGGCGCTGTTCCTCATGTTCCTGGCCGGCATGCTCGCGCTCGACATGCGATGGCAGCTGTCGGTCGCCGAAAACACCCGCATGAGCCCGCAGCTCTACAATGAAAGCTTTTCGCTGCACGGTTCGACCATGTTGTTCCTGGTGTCCGTGCCATTGATGGAGGCCATGGCCTTCTGGCTGGTGCCGCTGATGCTCGGCACGCGCAATATGGCTTTCCCGCGCCTTGGCGCCTTCAGCTTCTGGCTCTATTTCGGCGGCGTCCTGACCCTGTGGATCGCCCATGCGATCGACATCACGCCCGACCTTGGCTGGTTCGAATATCCCCCGCTCTCAGGTCCATCCTACAGCCCGGGGCATCGCGCCGACATCTGGGCGCAGATGATCACCTTCACGGAGGTTGCCGCGCTTGCGGCCTCGGTCAATGTCGCGGCGACCATCCTCAAGATGCGGCCCCCGGGCATGACGCTGACCCGCATGCCGGTATTCCTCTGGGCCATGCTGATCGCATCTATCATGACGATCCTGTCCATGCCGGCGGTCATGCTCGTCACCTCCATGCTGATCGCCGACCGGCTCGTCTCGACCCATTTCTTCTCGCCCGCCGGGGGCGGCGACACGCTTCTGTTCCAGCATCTCTTCTGGTTCTTCGGGCATCCGGAAGTCTATATCATCTTCGTGCCCGCCACCGGGTTCATATCCTCCATCGTCGAGACCTTTTCGCGGCGGACGCTGTTCGGCCATGCCGCCCTCGTCCTCTCCATGATCTCCATCGGCGCGCTGGCCTTCGGCCTGTGGGTGCACCATATGTTCGCCGTCGGCCTGCCCCGACTGGGCAATGATTTCTACACCGCCGCCAGCATGGCGATCGCGCTGCCCGCCGGATTGCAGATCTTCTGCTGGATCGCGACGATCTGGCTCGGCAGAATTCATCTTGCGACGCCGATGCTGTGGATTCTGGGCTTCGTCGCGACCTTCGTCATCGGCGGCCTTTCAGGCGTGATGACCGCGTCGGCCGCTCTCGACCTGCAACTCACCGACACCTATTTCGTGGTGGCGCATCTTCATTATGTGCTGATCGGCGGGGCGATCTTCCCGCTTTTGGGGGCCTTTGCCTATTGGTACCCCAAGGCGACCGGGCGGCTGATGTCGGAACGCTGGGGAAAGGTCGCCTTCGTCCTGATCGTCGGCGGCTTCAACCTGGGCTTCATGCCGATGCATTTCCTGGGCCTGATGGGAATGCCCCGTCGCGTCTATACCTATCCGCCCGGCATGGGCTGGGAAACGCTGAACCAGGTCGCGACCGCTGGCAGCGCCATCGCCGTGGCGGGCGGGCTCGTCTTCGTGGGCAATGCGCTATGGGCCTATTGGCGCGGCCAGCCGGCGGGCGACGACCCCTGGGGCGGATCGACGCTGGAATGGGCATCCCCCTCCCCGCCGCCGCCGTACAACATGGCGCATGTGCCCGTGGTGCGCAGCCTGACCCCGATGTGGGACGATGCCGGGCGGCTCGACGTCATGGACGGCCTTCGCCCGGACCGGCGCGAAGTGCTGGTGACGTCCGTGACCGACGCCATTCCCCTCTACAGGCAGAAGAGCGCCGCGCCGTCGATCTGGCCGCTGCTGGCGGCGCTCGCGGTCTCCGCCATGTTCATCGGCAGCATCTTCACGCCTTGGGCCATTGTCGTCGGCGCGGCGCCGGTCGCCGCCACCCTGACGGGATGGTTCTGGCCCAGCCGGCCCCGCTCCCGATCGGGATCATTGGGGGTGAATGCATGAGTCCTTCCCGCTCCATCCGGATCGTCGGCGATCTTTCCACCCTGCCGGAAAGCGCATCGGGCCCGCGCCATCTGGTCTGGTGGGGCAATATCGGCTTCATGGTCATAGAGGGGACCGGCTTCGCGCTCGCCGCCGCGGCCTATCTCTACCTTATGACCCAGGCCCCTGCCTGGCCGCCCAAGGGCGACGCCTTGCCCGGACTTTTGTGGAGCGCGATCTTCACCATCGGCCTGCTGCTGAGCGCGGTGCCCAATCTCTGGGTTTTGCGCTGCGCCAGGAAGAAGCATCTGGGCGGCGTGCGCTGGGGTACGCTGGCGATGGCGGTCATCGCAGCCTTGCTCTTCATACCCCGCGCGTTCGAGTTCGCGCATCTCGGCATATCCTGGCATCAGGACGCCTATGGATCGATCGTCTGGACGCTCCTCGTCCTCCATACCACCCATGTCGTCACCGACTGGTTCGACACGGTGGTGCTGGGCGTCTGGCTTTTCACCCATGAGGTCGGAGACGATCAGTTCGCGGATGTGGAGGACAATTCCAATTATTGGACCTTCGTGATCCTATGCTGGCTGCCCGTCTATGCCCTCATCTACTGGGCGCCGAGGGCGCTATGACGCCCAGCCGCCTCAGCATCCGGGCGCGGGCCTGGATCGGCCTGCTGCTGCCGCCGATGACCTGGTTCCTGTTCGAACAGGGCCTTTCAGCACTGCTCCATGCCGATTGCGGGCGATGGCGGATCGGCCTTGCTTGGGGGGTGGTCAGCATCGCCCTTTGCGCCTTGGCGGCGCGCATCGCCTGGCCCCTGACAGGGTCGCATGGCCCCCTTTCCCATCCCTGGCTGGCGAGACTCGCCCTCGCCGTCGCGGGCATATTCGCGCTGGCGAGCGCCTTCCAGACCCTCGCCCTGCTGATCGTGCCGCCATGCGTCGGATAGGCGTGATCCTTCCAGCGGCGGCGCCGGGCTGCCTCGTCCATGCCGGCGCAGCGATGCGCTTCACCCGCAAAGTGCCGAGGCCTGCATATGGCTAGCCGCCCCGTTCCCTCAAGCCTCGTCTGGCTGGCAGCGATCCTTCTGCTCGCGGTCTGCGTCACGCTTGTGGCGGGCGGCGCGATCTATCTGGAAACCAGGGCCGCCGATGAAACCCGCGCCGACGCCATGACCGGCGGACATTCGGAAAGGGGCCGGGCCGCCCTTTATCGCCATGGCTGCGGCACCTGCCATGTCATTCCCGGCATCGACGGCGCGAACGGCATGGTGGGGCCGGACCTGACCCATGTCGGACAACGCGCAAGCCTGGCCGGTTCGCTCCCCAACGATCCGGAGACGATGGTGCGATGGCTGATGCATCCGCAGGCGCTGCGGCCCGGAAGCGGCATGCCCGAACAGGGCCTGTCGGAGCGTCAGGCACGCGACATCGCCGCCTATCTCTATGCCCGGAACTGAGGGGAGGCATGGCACAAACAGGGTTCCACCAAGCCGGAAATCCTGGGGCCGATTCAGTTCAGGGTGAGCCGAAAATGGCAGTTTTCCGTGACCCGGAGCGCAGCATATTCAAAGTAAGCGAGCACCGGAAGCACGGGAATGGAAGCGGAGCAGGTGACTCGATTCAACCATTGCAGGCCACCATGAGCCTGAATGTCGATCGGTCCTAATGCGCGTCGCCGGATGGACGCTTCACCTTTCTGATCTGGCCGATCCCCAGGAAGACCGTGATGATCGTCACCGGGAACAGCGCGACATCGATCCAGGCGGGCAGATGCCATCCCTGAAGCTCCAGCGCTTCCTTCAGATGGTGCCAAAGGCCAAGGGCATAATAGCTGATGGCCACCACCGACAGCCCTTCCACCGTATGCTGGAGCCGCAATTGCAGCGCGGTCCGGCGGTCCATGGACGCCAGCAGGTCGCGGTTGCGGCGGGCAAGGGCGGTGTCGACCCGCGTGCGCAGCAAGGCGCTGGTCCAGGCGGTCCGCTGCGCCAGATCCTCCAGCCGGCGGGTGAAGGCATCGCAGGTGCGCATGGCCGGCAGCAGGCGCCGCTCGGTGAAATCGTCGAGCGAGCGATACCCCCGCACCGGCACGACGGCGAGACGGCGGAGGCGGTCGCGGCAGATTTCCGCATAGGCCTGCGTCGCGCTCATGCGGTAGCGGGTGCGCGCCACGATCCCGGCCAGCTCCGCGCTCAAGGCGGAAAGTTGCTCCAGCACCTGATCGGCATCCGCATCCTTCTGCGCGACGCGGCTCGTGATCGCGGTCAGCCGCTGTTCCAGCGCGGTGAGCAAGGGGGTCGCCTGTTGCGCCTCGGGCAGGCCGAGCAAGGCGATCTTGCGGTAATTGCCCAGTTCCTGGAGCCGCTGGACCAGTTGCGAGCTTTCGCCGCCTTGCAGCCCCTTGTCGTGGATGAGCAGCCGGCCGAAGCCGTCGGCATGCAGGCGGAAGTCGCTCCAGATGCGGGCATGGCCGTCCGCAACGTCGGATATGATGAGGTCGTCGGTCGCGAAATGGGCGGCGATCGCCGCGGAGAGCGGTTCGTCCATGACCATGGCGATCTGGGTGGAGCGGATCACCCGGCCCGGCATGTCCGCCATCCATGCGGGCACATCGCCAAATGGCGCAAGGTCGAACAGCGTCGCGCCCTCGACCGGCGCGAGGAAGCTGTAGGTCATGAATTCGGTATGACGCTCCCAGGAGAAATGGAGGTCGCCGATCCGAGCGGCAAGGAAGCGATCACCGGCCTTGAGGGCAGGAAAGCGGTGGGACAGCAGGGCGATGCCCTGCTCGGCCTGCTGCTCGTCGACCAGCAGCACGAATTGCAGCGCGAGGGCCGGGGCATCGAAACGGGGCAGGCCGCGAATATGCATTTCCCGCGAGAGGGAAGCCCGCAGCGGATGGTCGCGCTGGCCCAGCGCCGCAAAGGGATCGGCCGGGGTGCTGGTCATGTCGTCCATGGGCCGGTTCTTCCTTGGCAGGCTTGCGCTATTAAGTCCGACAATATCGTCCTTGTCGATTCATAATGCGGCTGGATCGCCATTGGCAATCCGCCCTGCCCGAAAGGATGACAGGCAGAAGGGCGAGACGGACGAGCTCGCCCGACCCCCGCTATCTGAACAGATCGAGCGGGATCGCCCGGGCCATGGCGCGATAGCCTTCGGGCGAAGGATGCAGCGCATCCCCGACATCATGGCGGGGAAGCAGGCGGTCGGGGCGAGCGGGATCGCGCACCGCCCGGTCGAAATCGATCACGCCGTCGAAATTCCCCGGTTCGCGAATCCAGCGGTTGACGGCCTGCCGGTCGGCTTCGTTGCGGGCGTCGGGATGATAATAGTCGTTGCCCATGAAGGGCAATATGGTTCCGCCGATCACCTTGACGCCCCGCGCCCGCGCCCGCATGACGATCTGGCGATAGGACCCGATGATGCGCGATACCAGCCGGGCATGTTCGGCATCGCTGACCGGCGCTTCGCGCGTCAGCGTGCCGATGTCGTTGATCCCCTCCAGCAGGATCAGGTAGCGCACGCCCGGCTGCGCCAGCACATCGCGGTCGAGCCGGGCAAGCGCATTGGGGCCAAGGCCGTCGTTCAGCAGGCGGTTGCCGCCTATGCCCTGGTTGACGACCGCCAGATGCCGCGTCGCCGGATCGGCCTGAAGTCGCCGGGCGAGATTGTCGGTCCAGCGGTCATTGCCATCCGTGGTCGACCCCCTCCCGTCGGTGATGGAATCGCCCAGCGCGACGATCAGCTCCGCCGCCGTGCAGCGCTCCACCTCCAGCGCGGCCAGCGAGAACCAGTGCTCCACCGCCTGCGCGCCCGCCATGGCAGGGTCGGTCAGATGATCGCCCTTGAGCAGCCAGGAGGTCGCCCGCGATCCGGGGTGGGAGGTCTGGCCCGAAGGCTCCTCCCCAAAGGCGATGCTGATCGCCAGATCGTCAAAGGCGCGGACCGGCAGCGCCACCGGATCAGACAGATAATCCGCGCCGGCCGGGATCGTCACGTCGCTGCGCCCGTCGAAGCGGAGCGGAAGGAGGGTCTTCGCATCGATGGCTGGCGATCCGGCCCGCAGCGCGCGCGCGATGCTGGCGCCCCTTATGTGCAGCGGCGCGGCGCCCATCAGATTGGACAGGCGCACCCGCAGCCGGTCCCCCGCCATGGAGGGCCGGACGATCTGCCGCAGGCTGCTGTCCGCCAGCATGCCCGGCGCCAGCGCATTGTCCCCGGTGGGCGCCATCTGGGCAGAGGCCCAGGCCGCAGTCCAACGCCCTGCGCATGGCGTCGCCAGAGCCGGGCCCGCGATGCAGGCCGCGAGCGGGAACAGAAAAGCCGCAAAGGTCAACCGCATGGGCTTGTCCTCGTCAGAACGAAAGAAAGGGGCCGGTCTTGCAACCGGCCCCAGGCTCCTTGGGGGAGGATCAGAAATTCGCGCGGATGCCCGCCAGCACCGTCCGGCCCGGATAGTAGATCGAATAGGGTGCATTATCATATTCGAAGGTGGTGCGGATCGGTTCGTTGGTGATGTTGAGCACATCCAGCGTCAGGCGCATCGCCTTGTTGAGGAAAGGCAGTTGATAACCGGCGGACAGATCAAGCTGGCCGCGGGCATCATTGCGCAGGGCGGCGCCGGTAATGCCGTTCTGCGGCGCGTTGACCGCGATCGACTTGTCGTTCCAGACATAGTTCAGGCTGACCGAGAGGCCGTTATTTTCATAGAAGCCCTGGAGATTATACGACCATTTGGAAACGCCGGTCGCAACCAGCCTGGTCGCCTGACCCGGCATCAGCTTCGACGACTGCTTGAGGTAGGTGCCGTTGGCCGAGAAGCCGAGGCCCTTCACCAGGAAGTCGAGCGGCTGCACCCAGGTCGCCTCGATGCCCTTGATCTTGAGGTCGCTGAGGTTGATCGGCCGGTTCACCGAAACGATCAGGTCGTTGATCGCCACGCCGGTCGATGCCGCGCGGTTGGTCAGCGCTTGCTGCTGGGTCGCGATCAGGCTGTCATAGGGAATATTGAGCGACCCGAAGGTGACATCCTGGGACTGGGTGACGGTAAAGCCCTGGACATTCTTCTGGAACAGCGACAGCCCGACATAGCCGATGCCGCCGGTGTAGATTTCGCCGCCCAGATCGTAATTGTCGGAAGTATAGGGCTTCAGCGTCGGATTGCCGGCGGTCGCCACCAGAGCCGAGGGATCGGTGAAGGTCACGCCCGGCAGGATCTGGCTCGCATCCGGGCGCGTCATGGTCCGCGAGGCGGAGGCGCGCAGTTTCACATTGTCGGCAATGTCGTAGGTCAGGTTGATCGATGGCAGGAAATTATCATATTTCGACCGCGAGGTGATGTCGACGATCGCCGTGCCCACCTGGCTGGGACCGACCACCAGCTGGTTGGTGGCGGCGTAGCGCATGCCGGCATTGATGTGCAGGTCGCGGCCCCCGATGGTGGTGACGCCGTTCAGTTCGAAATAGGCGCCCCAGACCTTTTCATCCATGTCTCCGGTCGCGCCGCCCGTCACCGCGCCGCGCGTTTCCGGCGCGCTGTCGCGATAGCTGTAATAGTCGGTCGCATCCTTGATCGCGCCGAAATCAGGCATGATGAAGGCGTTATAGCCGATATTCCGGCCCGCCAGATGCCCGAAATTGCCGACCGTCATCGGCATCAGATATTGCGGAATGGCGCTGGTGGGGATCGATCCGGTGGCGCCGGTGCAGCCCGTGCCGCAGACCGAAAGCTGATAGGCCGGGCTGTTGTCATAGGCGCGGATCGAGCGGGTCGCCCGGTCATAGGCGGCGCCGACCTTCACGTTGAACATGGCGTCGCCCAGCATGACGTCCAGATGCGCGCCCTTGGTTTCCGTCTTGCGGCGAACCAGCGCGATGTTCTGGCGATACCATTGCCAGCCGAGATTGGGGTCGTTCAGGTCGACATTGGTGGTGATCGACGGATAATAGCCTTGCAGATTGTCATAATAGACGTCGACCCCCGAATTGGGCGGCGTCTGGAACGCGAAGGTCGGCTGCTCGCGGAAGAAGCGGCTCTTGGAATAATTGGCGCTGAGGTCGACCTTCAGGGTTTCGGTCGGCTGCCAGCTCAGGCTGGGATTGATGTTCCAGAACTTGGTGGTCTGCTTGAACTCGCTCGCCTCCAGGAAGAAGGAAGAGTTGGCGAAGGTACCCGAAGTCACGACCCCGTTGTCGTCGACGGTGAGATCGATCGGAATCATGCCGCCGGTCGCCTGCGCTCCCGTACCGGGGCCGGAGTTGCGGACCTGCCAGTTCATGTTGATGCGCGAATAGTCACGCTTCGATTTTGCCCAGATGCCGTCGAGGGCGAAGTGCAGCGTATCGCTGGGCCGCCATTCAAGAGAGGCCAGGGCTGAAATGCGCGAACGGTCGCCGACCGTCAGCGTATTGCGGCCAAGGCGGGGCAGCAGCGCGGTGCTGAGTTGGCTGCGGGTCAGGCCGGAGGTCGCGACGACATCGACTGGCTGGCCCGGGATAAGGCCGTGACCTGCATTGGCGGGGACGGTCGAAGCCCAGAAGAAGTTGTTGCCCCCCGGATCGGGGACGCCATTGACCGGACCCAGATTGCCATCGGTCCAGCCGACCGTGTCGAAGCCATCGATGCGGGTCTTGGTCTTGACGCCGGCCACGCCGACCAGAATGCCGAAAGTGTCGGTCGTATGGCTGGCCACGATCGCGCCGCGCGGGCTCAGCTTTTCATTGCTGTCGGTATATTGGCCTTGCGCGACCACGGTGACATGGGTGCCCGGCTTGTCGAAGGGACGGGCGTTGCGCAGGTTGACGGTGCCCGCAATGCCCCCTTCCAGCGTAGAGGGCGACGGCGTCTTGGCAAGGTCGAGGCGGGTGAAGAGTTCGGACGGGAAGAAGTCGAGGTCGACTTCGCGATTGGCGCTGCCGCCGTTCGTGCCGCCGTCCGACGCGACCTGAAGCTGAGAGCCGTTCAGCAGGACGCGGGTGAAGCTGGGGCCAAGGCCGCGGATCGCGACCTGCGTGCCTTCGCCGCTGATGTCGCGGTTCAGGCGCACGCCGGGCATGCGGTTCAGCGTTTCAGCAAGGTTGGTGGCGGGCAGCTTGCCGATGTCTTCGGCAAAGATGGAGTCGCCGAAGGCGACCGCGTTCTTCTTGGCGTTGGTGGCGCTTTGCAGGCTGCCGCGGATGCCGGTCACGACGATGTCGGCTGCTTCGTCCTGCTGGGCGACGGGTTGAGCGGCGGGCTGGGCCGCGCTGTCCTGGGCGATCGCCGCCTGGGCCAGCGTCAGCGCGCCGAAGGCCGACGCTGCGCAAAGCGCGATGCGGAAAGAATGAATGTGAGAATCTGCCATTTGAAAATCCCCTCCTGAGCGCAGCTTCCGCCTATCCGGTAAGCCTGTCTGGTAGCGCTATCAGTTCGGCTTTGATAAACCCTGAGTTATTTTTGTCAAGCCCGGAAGCGTCTTTATTGGTAACGGTACAAGCGGACCTTCTGGATCTGGAAGTTGCCGGCAGGCAGCCGGATATGGCGCCCCTGATGGGTCTGGTCGCCGTTCAGCAATCGTCCGGCGATCCAGCGGCCCTGCGCGTCGAAATGCCCTTCCCAGGCGCTGTCGATCCCGGCGAGACCCGGTCCTGATCCCGCCGGGGCGAAGGTGACGGTGATGCCCTGCCCGGCGATCAGGTAATCCTCCGGCCCGGTCTGAATGACGATGCCGCCTGCGTTAACGGTATCAGGAGTGGCCACGGGTCTCTGGATGTCGGCAAAGGCGACGGTGAAGCGGTAATTGCCGATCGTCTCCGTCACCGGCTCATAGACCAGCGTTTCGTCATAGAGCGATTTCGGCCGGAAAGCCGACATTCGGCCCAGACCCTGCGCGGCGAGGATATGGGGGGCGAGCTGTTCCAGCAGGCCATAGGCCTCGCCCAGCGCCCCCGGCTTCTCGTCGATCGACTCGATGGAAAAGGGGCCGAAGCCGATCGCGTCCAGCTTGCCGATGGCGTAGAAGGCATTGCCGGGCACCTGCGGATGGTCGGCATTATTGGCTTCGGGGATGAACAGCGGATTGTCGGGCCGCTTGTAGATGTTCACGATGTCGACGAAGTTCGGGAAATAAATGTCGGGCGCCAGGAAATCGATGGCGGGCGCTCCCGCCTTCCACACGTCGATCAGGTGCGGCAGCGGCCCGCCGCTCGGATATTCGCCCGGCAGGCGACCGGGGCGGTTGAGCGCGACATTGACATACATGGGCATGGGATAGGCGCCCTTGCCCGCGCGGGTCAGGGCATCGGCAAAGCGCGCATAATGCCAGGCGGTGAAGATTTCCTCCGCCTGATGGCCGGGGCCGAACACTTCGGACCAGGTGCCGGCGGTCCTGTTCCCCTGCTCCTCCCAGAGGCGCTTCATCTGCGGGACCAGCGTGTCGCGATGCTGCTGCAAATAGGTCATGAGTTCAGCCGGCACCGGCCCCCTGAAAGCGGCATCGGCCAGGGGGCCATAGTCGCGGGCGACCGGCAGCATGCCTATCTCATTTTCCACCTGGGTCATCAGCACCGTATTCTGCCTGTCGTCCACGGCCCTGATATGCGCCATCAGCGCGGCAAAGGCCTTCTGGTCGACCTCCAGCGTCGCGGGCGCCATGGCGGAAAGGATTTCGACGCCCTGCCCATTGGGAAGCTGCGCGCGGGGGAAGCGGCTCTGGTCGCGCTTCACCCAGGCGGGGACGTAGGTCGACATGCTGTTCTTCCACGCGCCGAACCAGAGGATGACCAGCTTCAGGTCATTCGCCCGCGCGTCGCGGATCAGCGCGTCCACCGAGGAAAAGTCGAACCTGCCCTCCTCCGGCTCGATCAGTTCCCAGGACACAGGGGCCAGCACGGTGTTGAGGTGCATGGCCTTCAGCCGCTTCCAGTGCGGCGCCATATAGGCCGCGCTCGACGCGCTGCTGTTGCCCAGCTCGCCCGCGATCAGCAGCATCGGCTTGCCCTGCACGCTGAGTTGGGTGGCGCTGCCCTGCCTGACGAGCCGGGGCGGTTCGGCCTGCGCCGTGGCGGCCAGCGCGAAGGCGGTGAGCGCGGCGCCGATCCTGGCGAATTGCATCATATTTTCTCCTGGAAGGTAGCGAGCGCGGCCAGCGCGCCCTGCGTTTCGAGGATGGCGAGCCACCGGGCCAGCGCTACGCGGAAAGCCGCATTCGCCGCCAATGCGGGCGGAACCACGGAGTCGAGGCGCAGGATCGCGGCGACCCGCTCCTCCGGCGTGTCGGCATCCGCGAGCCGGGCGGCGATCGTGCCTGCCAGCGGGTCGTCGACGACATGCGCCTTGCCGAGATCGTCCCGTCCCGCCTGCCAACGCACCCATGCCGCGACGGCCAGGGACAGCGCCCCTATCCCCTGCCCCGCCGCCAGCCTCGCGGCGATGGGGGCAAGCAGGCGCTGGGGCAGCTTCTGCGATCCGTCCATGGCGATCTGCCGCGTGCGATGGCGCAGCGTCGGATTGTCGAAGCGGGCCATCAACGCGTCACGATAGGCGGCGATGTCGAGTTCCGGTGGCGGCGACAGCGTCGTCTGCGCCTCATCCCACAGCGCCTCGACAAAGGCGCGTGCGGTGGGAAGCGCCAGCACGTCATGCACATGGTCGATGCCCGCAAGGCCGCCCAGATAGGCGATGCCGCTGTGCGCGCCATTCAGCAGGCGCAGCTTCGCCTCCTCCCACGGGGCGACGGCCGCCGTCAGTTGCACCCCTGCCCCGAATTCCGGGCGCGGGCCGCAAAACCGATCTTCGATCACCCATTGGATGAAGGGTTCGGTCTTGACCATCGCCCGGTCTTCCGCGTCCAGCCGTGCGGCGAGCGCGGCGACATCCTCCGGCGTGGTGGCGGGCACGATGCGGTCGACCATCGTCTCCGGGAAAGCCGCTTCTTCCGCGATCCACTCCGCCAGCGCGGGATCATGGCGGCGCGCCAGCGCCAGCACGGCATTGCGCAACCGCTGCCCATTATGCGGCAGATTGTCGCAGGAAATCGCCGTGAAGGGCGGCAGACCCTGAGCCTTCCGCATCGCCAGCGCCGCGACCAGATAGCCCGGCGCCGTCTGCGGCGCGGCGAGCGAGGCGAGATCGGCCGCCAGTTGCGGATCACCCTCGATCAGCGCGCCGGTAGCGGGATCGAGCTTATAGCCTTTCTCCGTGATCGTCAGCGTCACGACATGGGTGTCGGGCGACGCCAGGGCGTCCAGCAGCGCCTGCGGCTCCTGCGGCGCGACGATGACCCGCTGGACCGCGCCGATGATCCGCGCCCGCCGGGATGCGCCGTCGCGCACCAGCATGGTGTAGAGGCCGTCCTGCGGCGCCATCTGGTCGCGCACCTGCGGCGAGCGCAGGGACGCGGCGACGATGCCCCAGCGCAGGTCGCCGGCATTCAGCACATCATCGAAGACCGCCGCCTGATGCGCGCGGTGGAAGGCGCCGATCCCCAGATGGACGACGCCGGCCTTCACCACGGCGCGATCATAGGCAGGCCGGATCACATCGGCGGGCAGCGTATCGAGCGTCGCGGAGGATAGCCGCCTCACAGCTTATAGGCCTGCTTCACAAGGTCGTAGGACAAGGCGCGGGCCAGTTCGAAAGCCTCGTCTTCTTCCAGCCGGTGTTCGGCCACCAGCCGCGCCAGCCAGGCGCAGTCCATCCGGCGCGCCATGTCGTGCCGCGCGGGAATCGACAGGAAGGCGCGGGTGTCGTCGTTGAAGCCGACCGTGTTGTAGAAGCCCGCCGTCTCGGTCGCGCGCTCGCGGAACCGGCGCATTCCTTCCGGACTGTCATGGAACCACCAGGGCGGGCCCAGCTTCAGGGCGGGATAATGGCCCGCCAGCGGCGCGAGTTCGCGGGAATAGACATCCTCGTCCAGGGTGAAGAGGATCAGCGTCAGCCGCGGGTCATTGCCGTAGAGGTCGAGCAGGGGCTTGAGCGCCTGGACGAACTCTCCGGCCGCCGGAATGTCGCCGCCCTTGTCCCTGCCGAAACGCGCCAGCACGGCTGCATTATGGCTGCGATGCACGCCGGGATGGAGCTGCATCACCATGCCGTCCTCGATCGACATGCGCGCCATTTCCACCAGCATATGGCCACGGAACAATTCGGCGTCGCGGTCGCTGACGGGACCGGACATGATGCTGGCATAAAGCGCCTCGATCTCCGCCCTTCCGAGGTGCGCGGTGAAGGCGGTGGGGTGGCCATGATCGGTGGAGGTCGCCCCGGCGGCGCGGAAGTCTGCGCGACGCCTTTCATGGGCGCGCAGATAGCCGGCGAAACTGCCCGCATCCTCCCCCGCCACGGCGCAGAAGGCGCGGACATTGTCGGCAAAGCCGCGCACCGCCGGGTCCATCACCGGGTCCGGCCGATAGGCGGTGATCACCCTGCCGCCCCAGCCGGACGCCCGGATCGCCCGATGATGGTCGAGCGGGTCCAGCGGCCCTTCCGTGGTCGCGATGACCTCTATATCATAACGCTCGAACAGGGCGCGGGGACGGAAGCCGGGCGTCTTCAGCGCGGCGTCGATGATGTCGTAATAATGGTCGGCAGTCTCCGCCTCCAACCGGACATCGATGCCGAAGGCTTCGGCGAAGACCCAGTCGAGCCACATGCGGGACGGCGTGCCCCGGAACAGGCGATAATGGGCGGCGAACCTGTGCCAGATGGCGCGGGGATCGGTTTCCGTGGGGCTGCCATCCTTGGTCGGAACGCCCAGCTCCTCCAGCTTCACGCCCTGGCTCATCAGCATGCGGAACACATAGTGATCCGGGACGATCAGCAGTTCGGACGGGTTGGCGAAGGGATCGTCATAGGCGAACCAGCGCGGATCGGTATGCCCGTGCGGGCTGACGATGGGCAGGTCCCTGACCGTGGCATGGAGCGCGCGGGCGATGTCGCGGGTGCGCGGTTCGGCAGGGAAAAGGCGGTCGGGGTGGAGCTTCAGCGGCTTCATGAACGGGATTCCGAAAGGGTGACGGGCGCGTAGCGCGGCACGATGAGGTGGACGACCAGCAGCGCGATCAGATAGGCGCAGGCCGCGACGATGAAGATCGGCTGGAAGCTGCCGACGCTTTCCAGGATCATGCCGGCGAACTTCGCCATCAGCATGCCGCCGATGGCGCCCGACAGCCCGCCAAGGCCGACGACCGATCCCGCCATCCAGCGGGGAAAGAGGTCGCCCGGCAGCGCATAGACATTGGCGGAAAATCCCTGGTGCCCGGCGCAGGCAAGGCCGATCAGCCCGACCGCGACCCACAGGCCCGGCGCCTGCGCGGCGAAGGCGATGGGCAGGGCGCAGAGCGCGGCGCAGAACATCGCGGTCTTGCGGGCGCGGTTGATGCTCATGCCCCGGCCCATCAGTCGCGACGACAGCCAGCCGCCGGTGACGGACCCCACGTCCGCCAGCAGATAGACGGCGATCAGCGGCGGACCGAAGTCCAGCATCTTGACGCCATATTGCTTGTTGAAGAAGTCCGGCAGCCAGAAGAGGAAGGTCCACCACACCGGATCGATCAGGAAACGCGCGGCGATATAGGCCCAGGTCTGGCGATGGCGGAACAGGGCGCGCCATTTGACCGGGCGCTGCGGCTCCTGCGGGTCGGCTTCGATCCAGGCGAGTTCTTCCTGCGAGAGGGTCTTCTTCTCCCGCGGGCGGCGATAGAAGCCGATCCATGCCGCCAGCCAGACCACCGTCAGCAGGCCCGTCAGGATGAAGGCCCAGCGCCAGCCCATGGTGACGGCGATGACGGGCACGATCAGCGGCGTCAGGATCGCGCCGACATTGGACCCGGCATTGAAGATGCCGATGGCGAAGGCGCGCTCCTTCCTGGGGAACCACTCATTGGTCGCGGCGATGGCGGCGGGGAAGGTTCCCGCTTCCCCGATGGCGAGCGGAATGCGCGCAAGCAGCATCCCCGCCGTCGAGGTGAAGAAGATGTGCATGACGTGGCCGGCGGTCCACAATCCCACCGCCAGCGCATAGCCCGCCCGCGCCCCGATCCGGTCGATCAGCCGCCCGAAGAAGACATAGGCGATGCCGTAGCCCGCCTGGAACCAGATGGCGAGGTCGGCATAGCCGCTCTCGCTCCAGCCGTAGCGGGCCTGGAGATCGGGCTTGAGCGTCGGCAGGACCAGCCGGTCGACATAGCTCAGCACCACCGCCGCGAACAGCAGGGCGCAGACGATCCAGCGGACCTTGCCGGAGGGTTTGGGGATGGATCGGGTCATGGTCGGTCCCTATGATCCGTCATCCCCGCGCAGGCGGCGATCCGGTTCACGCCCCATATCCAGCCGCAAGGCCGGGAGATGGATACCCGCCCGCGCGGGGATGACGGAGAAGGAGGGGCAGGCACGGATCACCAACTGAACATCGTGCCGTCTTCCAGCCGGTTCACCGGCAGGAAGGCGCGCTTATATTCATATCCGGCGGCCAGTTGCTCGTCGATGTCGACGCCCAGGCCCGGCGCCTCGCCCGGATGCATCATGCCGTCGGAGAAAGTGTAGGCATGGGGGAAGACCGCGTCGGTCTCGGGCGTGTGCCGCATATATTCCTGAATGCCGAAATTGGGCACGCTAAGGTCGAAATGCAGCGCGGCGGCCATGCAGACCGGCGACAGGTCGGTCGCGCCATGGCAGCCTGTGCGGACCTGATAGAGATCGGCCAGCGCGGCGATCCGGCGCAGATGGGTGATCCCGCCCGCGTGCACCACGGTCGCGCGGATATAATCGATAAGCTGGTTCTGGATCAGGTCCTTCGCGTCCCAGATCGAATTGAAGATCTCCCCCACCGCCAGCGGCGCGGTGGTGTGCTGGCGGATCAGCCTGAACGCCTCCTGATTTTCCGCCGGCGTCGCATCCTCCAGCCAGAAGGGGCGATATGGCTCCAGGTCCCGGCCCAGACGTCCGGCCTCTATGGGGGTCAGGCGGTGATGGATGTCGTGCAGCAGATGCACGTCCCAGCCCAGCGCTTCGCGGGCGGCCTTGAAGAGTTCGGGAACGACGCGAAGATATTTGGACGTGTTCCAGACATTTTCGGTCGGCAGGTCGGCGTCGGCGGGTTCGTAGAAATATTTGTCCTTCGACACGCCATAGGTCGACGCCATGCCCGGCACGCCGCATTGCAGGCGGATCGCCTTGTAGCCCTGCGCCCGATATTCCAGCGCGGCGTTGATCGTATCCTCTATGGTCGTGCCATTGGCATGGCCATAGACCATCACCCCCTCCCGGCTGGCCCCGCCCAGGAGCTGATAGACGGGCAGGCCCGCAATCTTGCCCTTGATGTCCCACAGCGCCATGTCGACCGCGGCAATGGCGGTCATGGTGACGGGACCGCGCCGCCAATAGGCGCCCTTGTAGAGATATTGCCAGATGTCCTCGATCCGGTGCGCGTCCCGCCCGATCAGACAGGGAACGACATGGTCGGCCAGATAGCTCCCCACCGCCAGTTCGCGGCCGTTGAGCGTCGCGTCGCCCACGCCATGGACGCCCTCATCGGTGATGATCTTGAGCGTGACGAAATTGCGGCCGGGGCAGGTGACGATGACCTTGGCATCGATGATCTTGGGCATTGGATGATCCTGTTCAGATGATTTCGAGCGTGGTTTTCTGGAGATTTTCGCTGTCCGGCCCGGTCATGACGTCGAACAGGCCGGGTTCGACCACTTCCTCCATGTCGAGATTCCAGAGCGCGAAGGCGGCGGGGCCCAGCGTCATGCGCACGGCGCGGCTCTCGCCGGGGGCCAGCGTTATGCGTTCGAAGCCCTTCAGTTCCCTGATCGGCCGGGTGACGCTGGCGGTCTGGTCGCGAACGTAAAGCTGCACGACCGCATCCCCTGCCCTCTGCCCGGCATTGCGGACGTCGACCTCCACCGTCACCTCGCCGCCCGTGCCGATGCGCGGCGACGACAGGCGGGGCGGCCCGAATTCGAAATGCGTGTAGCTGAGGCCGAAGCCGAAGGGGAAGAGCGGCGAAATATCCTCGAACACATAGCCGCGCCGGGCCGATGGCTTGCGGTTGTAGAAGATCGGTATCTGCCCCGCGTCGCGCGCCACCGCGACGGGCAGCTTCGCGCCGGGATTGACGTCCCCGAACAGGATGTCGGCCATGGCGGTGCCGCCCTCCTGCCCCGGATACCAGCACTCCAGCAGCGCATTGGCGCCCTCCGCAACCGTGGGATAGCTGGGCGGGCGGCCGTTGATGGCGCACACCACCACCGGCTTGCCGGTCGCCTTCAGCGCGGCGAACAGGTCGTTCTGCTCGCCCAGCAGGTCCAGGCTCGTGCGGTCGCCCAGATGGTTCTTCGCAAAGCCTTCCCGGCTGGTCTGTTCCGTGTCGCCGATGGCGAGCAGGACGATGTCCGCCGTCTTCGCGACCTCGACCGCCTGCGCGATCAGGGCGCGGTTCTCCGCCGGATCGGCCAGCAGCACCTCGTCCGCAGAGCGATCCTCGCTCCGCGTGATGAAGACGCCCTGGGCGTGGACGACCTCCGCCTTGCCCTTGAGCTTCGCCTGCACGCCCTCCAGCAGGGAGACGGTCTGGCGCGGGACGCTGCTATAACCGCCCAGTCGCGCAATGGCGGCATTGGGACCGATCACCGCAACCCGCCGGTGCGCGCCGGGCGTGAGCGGCAGCGTGCCGTCATTGCCGAGCAGCACGATGGAGCGATGCGCCGCCTTCAGCGCCAGCGCGCGCGCCTCCGCATTGCCGGTCAGCCGCTCATGATCCTTGCGCGGCCAGGGATTTTCGAACAGGCCCGCGCGGAACTTGAGCGTCAGCATCCGGGTGCAGGCCAGATCGACCGCCTCCAGCGGCACCTTGCCCGCGCGGACTTGTTCGACGAGCGTCCGATAGGTCTGGCCATCGGGCAGTTCGCAATCGACGCCCGCCCGCAGCGCGGCGCGTGCCGCTGCCTCCGGGTCGGGCTGGACATGGTGGATGCTGTCCAGTTCGTGGACCGCCCCATAGTCGCTGACGACGGCGCCGTCGAAACGCCATTCGCCGCGCAATATGTCGTTCAGCAGCCAGCGGTTCTGGTGCGAAGGCACGCCGTCTATCTCATTATAGGACGGCATGACGGCGGCGATGCCGGTGCGCTTCACCACCTCCCGGAAGGGTGGAAAGAAATTCTCGCGCAGTTCCCGTTCGGAGATCGGCGCGGGCGCGATATTCTCGCCGCTCTGGGGTTGGCCGTGGCCGGTCATGTGCTTGAGCGTCGCCATGACCTTGTCCGGGCCGATCCGGCTGCTCTCGCCCTGAAGGCCGCGCACGGCGGCCACGCCCATCTCGGCGCAGAGATAGGGGTCTTCACCGAAGGTCTCCTCGATCCGGCCCCAGCGCGGGTCCCGGGCAATGTCCACCACCGGCGACAGCGCCAGATGGACGCCGCGAGCCCGCACCTCGCGAGCGATGACCGACTGGACATCCTCCATCAACTGGCGGTCGAAACTGCCCGCGAGCCCGATCGCCATGGGGAACATGGTCGCCCCTGTCGCCATGAGCCCGTGCAGCGCCTCCTCATGGAACAGCACCGGGATGCCGAGCCGCGTCTCCTCCGTCGCCCATTTCTGGACGGCGGTGATGAAGGCGACGGTATCGGCCGGCGTCCGCCAGCGCGCGCCCACGCCGCCCGCCTGGGTCGATCCGTTCGGCGCGCCGCGGCGGTCGGACGGGCGGGTGATCTGGCCGAAGCCGTCGGGATAGGCCTTGCTCGCCTTGGCGGGAGAGAAGGTCAGATCGTCCATGATGTCGGCCTTGGTCGCCCAGAGCGCGATGATCTGGCCAACCTTCTCCTCCAGCGTCATGCGCGCCAGCAGATCCCTGACGCGCAGGTCGATGGGGGCGGAAGCATCCTTGTAGAGCGGCCCGCCCCTCCCCTTCGCGGCGGCGGGCGCGGCGGCGAGCAGCGAGGTCGAAGCGAGCAGGCCCAGCGCCTGCCGGCGCGCGAAACCGTTCATGGTACCACCGTCAGCGTTGCCGATTTGAGCGCGACCGAACTGTTGCCGGTCATGATCTCGAAATCGCCCGGCTCGACCACGCGGTCCATATGATCGTTCCACATCCGCAGCGCCTCCGGCCCGACCGTGAAGGTCACCGTGCGAACCTCGCCGGGCTTCAGCGTCACGCGCTGAAATCCCTTCAGCTCCTTGATCGGCCGGGTGACGGAACTGACCTTGTCCCGCACATATAATTGGACGACCTCGTCGCCCTCTCGCAGGCCGCCATTGCGCACGTCGACCGAGACGCTGGCGGTGCCGCCGACGCCGATCTTCGCGGTCGACAGTCGCGGCGCGGACAGGTCGAAGCTCGTATAGCTGAGGCCGAAACCGAAGGGGTAGAGCGGATCGGTCGTATCGAAGAGATAGCCGCGCCGCGCGCTGGGCTTCGCATTGTAGAACATCGGCAATTGTCCCGCCGAGCGCGGGATGGTCACCGGCAGCTTGCCGCCCGGATTGACGTCCCCGAACAGCACGTCCGCCACGGCATGGCCGCCCTGCTCGCCCAGATACCAGCCCTCCAGAATGGCGTCCGCCTGTTCCGAAACCTTGACGGTGGAGGCAGGGCGGCCGTTGATGAGCACCACGGCGATCGGCTTGCCCAGCGCCTTCAGCGCGTCGAACAGGTCCTGCTGCTCGCCCACCAGGTCCAGGCTGGGCCGGTCGCCCAGATGATTGTCGGCCCAGCCTTCGCGGCTCGACTGTTCCGTGTCGCCCAGCGTCAGGACGATGCGATCGGCATGACGGGCCGCCTCGACCGCCTGCGCGATCAGGCGGCGGTTTTCGGCGGGATCGGACCGGACGACCTTGTCGGCCCACCAATCGTCATTCTCCGTGATCCTGACGCCCTGCGCGAAGACGATCTTCGCCCGGGTTCCGACTTTGGCCCTGATGCCTTCGAGGATCGAGACGCTATGCGGCGGCTGGCCATAATAGCCGCCCAGCCGCGCCACGGCGGCGCTGGGGCCGATGACGGCGATGCTGCCCTCCGGCTTCAGCGGCAGCATGCCGTCATTCTTGAGCAGGGTGATGGAGCGCTGCGCCGCCTTGAGCGCCAATGCGCGGGCCTGCGCATTATTGGTGATCTTCTCCGACGCCGTCGCATCGGCATAGGGATTTTCGAACAGGCCCGCGCGGAATTTCAGTTCCAGCATGCGCCGCACGGCGCGGTCGACCAGCGCCTCGCTGATCCTGCCCTCGCGCACCTGCCGGCCGAGCGTCGCATAGGAGAGGCCATCGGGCAGGTCCGCATCCACGCCCGCATCCAGTGCGCGCCCCGCCGCCTGTTCCAGATCGCCGGCAATATGGTGGATGCTCATCAACTGGTCGATCGCCGAATAGTCGCTGACCACCGCGCCCCTGAAGCCCCATTCGCCGCGCAGCACATCGCGCAGCAGCCAGCGATTGGCGTGGGAGGGCACGCCGTCGATTTCATTATAGCTGGCCATCACCGCCTCGATCCCGGTGCGTTTCACCACCTGTTCGAAGGGCGGAAAGAAATTCTCGCGCAGTTCGCGTTCGGAAACCGGCGCAGGACCGACATTGGTGCCGCTTTCGGGCTGGCCATGGCCTGTCAGATGCTTGAGCGTCGCGAACACCTTGCCCGGCGGCAGCAGGCGCGAACGCCCCTTGCCCTGCAGCCCCTCGACAGCGGCCACCCCCATTTCTCCGACCAGATAGGGGTCTTCGCCATAGGTTTCCTCGATCCGGCCCCAGCGTGGATCGCGGGCGATGTCGACCACGGGGGAAAGGACGAGGCTGACGCCGCGCGAGCGGATTTCGCGGGCGATGACGGCATTCACCTCACGCAGCATGTCAGGGTCCCAGGATGAGGCCAGGGCAATCGACTGCGGAAAGCTGGTAGCGCCAACAGCCGCATAGCCGTGCAGTCCTTCCTCATGGAACAGGATCGGAATGCCCAGCCGCGTCCGCGTCGTCGCCCAGCGTTGCAGCGCATTGACCAGCGCCACTGTCTGGCGCGGATTTCGGCCGGGAACTTCGCGGGGGGAATAGGCCCCCTTGGCATCGGACGGGCGCGTGAACTGCCCCATGCCATGGGGAAAGATCTGCGCCAGTTTCGATGGGTCGAGCTGCAACCTCTCATCGAAAATCTTGACCTTGTCGGTCCACACCGCCGTGATCTGGGCGATTTTCTCCTCCAGCGTCATGCGGGAGAGCAGATCGTCGACCCGCGATTCGATGGGGGCGGAAGCATCCTTGTAGAGCGGACGCGCGCCCGTCGACGCAGGCGCCGCCAGAACGGGGACGGCGGGCGTCGCGACCGTCAGCGTCAGCAGCGAAACCGCGCCCAACAGCTTGCGGAACCGGATCACGAAACAGCCTCTCCCCTTTTTTTGCGGCGGCTTCCAGCTTTTTGCTTGCCGCATCCCAACTGATAGCGTTATCATTGCTCAGACAAGAGCGGCCTGTCAATGCCCTTCGATCCGAAGCGTCGGTTCGGGCGAAGACGGGAAGGAGAGGAAAGGGGATCTATGTTCGCGCGTCTGTTCTGCTGGACCGTCGCCACCGCCGTGATGACGGCGCCCGCCATGGCGGAGGACGGCTATGATCTGTGGCTGCGGCACGAAAAGGTGCAGGATGGCGGCAATCTGGCGCGGCACGCCACGGCGGTCGTTGCGCCGGGCCGCGGTGCGACTGCGCTGGCCGCCCGCGATGAATTGATGCGCGGCCTTGCGGGCGCGAATGGCGCGGCGCCGGCGCTGGCTGACAAGCCCATGAATGGCGCGATCTGGCTGGCGACTCCGGCTTCCGCCCCCGATCTGCCGGTGAAGCTCGATGGGCTGGGCGAAGAGGGCTATGCCATTCGCTCGGTCATGCTGGACGGCCAGTCCGTGACGGTGATCGCGGCCAATGGCGATGCCGGACTTCTTTATGGGGCCTATGCCTATTTGCGGCTGGCGGAAACGGGCGCCCCGCTGGACCGGCTCGACATCCGCAGCGCGCCGCGCATGAAGCTGCGCTTGCTCAACCATTGGGACAATCTGGATGGCACGGTGGAGCGCGGCTATGCCGGGCAATCCATCTGGGACTGGTGGCGCCTGCCCGACTGGAAGGGGCCGCGATACACCGACTATGCCCGCGCCAATGCCTCCATCGGCATCAACGGCACGGTGCTCAACAATGTGAACGCCAGGTCCGACAGCCTGACCGCGCCCTATATCGCCAAGGCGGCGGCGCTGGCGGACGTGTTCCGGCCCTATGGCATCAAGGTCTATCTGTCGGTGAAATGGACCGCGCCGATGGAGCTGTCCGGCCTCGGGACCGCCGATCCGCTCGACCCGGCAGTCGCCGCCTGGTGGAAGGCGAAGGCCGACGAAATCTACAGGGCCATTCCCGATTTCGGCGGCTTCCTGGTGAAGGCGAACAGCGAAGGGCAGCCGGGGCCGCAGGATTACAGGCGCACCCATGCCGATGGCGCGAACATGCTGGCCGCGGCCGTGAAGCCGCATGGCGGCATCGTGATGTGGCGCGCCTTCGTCTATGCGCATGACAATCCGGACGACCGCGCCAAGCAGGCCTATAACGACTTCAAGCCGCTGGACGGCCAGTTCGCGGACAATGTGCTGGTGCAGGTGAAGAACGGCGCGATCGACTTCCAGCCGCGCGAACCCTTCCATCCTCTGTTCGGCGCCATGCCCCGGACGCCGCTGATGATGGAATTCCAGATCACCAAGGAATATCTGGGCCAGTCGACCCACCTCACCTATCTCGGCCCCTTGTTCGAGGAGACGCTGAAAAGCGACACCTTCGCCCGCGGCAAGGGGTCGACCGTGGCCAGGGTGATCGACGGGTCGCTGGAGGGCCACAGGCTGACCGGCATTGCCGGCGTCGCCAATATCGGCGCCGACCGCGACTGGAGCGGATCGATCTTCAACCAGGCGGACTGGTATGCCTTCGGCCGCCTTGCCTGGGACCCGGATTTGTCGGCGGAGGCGATCGCACGCGAATGGGCGGCGCAGACTTTCTCGACGGATGCGAAGGTGGTCGATCCGGTCGTCGCCATGATGATGGGATCCCGGGAGGCGGCGGTCGACTATATGACCCCGCTCGGCCTGTCCCATGTCATGGGCACCGGCCATCATTACGGCCCGGCTCCCTGGATTTCAGAGCTTGCCCGGCCCGAATGGAACCCGGTCTATTATCACAAGGCGGACGCGCAGGGGATCGGCTTCGACCGGACGAGGACCGGCAGCAACGCCATCGCCCAATATGCCCCGCCGGTCGCCAGGATGCTCGCCAACCCGAAGACGACGCCGGAACGCGACCTCCTCTGGTTCCACCATGTCGGCTGGGATGCGAAGCTGAAATCGGGCGAAACCCTGTGGAACGGCCTCATCCGACATTATGACGCGGGGGTCGCCTATGTCGCGGCCATGCGCAGGACGTGGGACAGCCTGCGCCCCTATGTCGATGCGGAACGCTTCGCCCAGACGCAGTCCTTCCTCGGCATCCAGCATCGCGAGGCGAAATGGTGGCGCGATGCCAGCATCGCCTATTTCCAGACGCGGTCCAAACGCCCGCTGCCGGCGGGCACGGCACCGCCGGAACATGATCTGAACTGGTACAAATCGCTCGCTTTCCCCTATGCGCCGGGCAATCCATGACTGGCTTTCAAGGGCCGCAAAGGCTAGGCGGTGAACGACCATGAACGAACGTAAGCCGCCGACAATCCGGGAAGTCGCAGCGCGGGCCGGCGTGTCCGTGATGACCGTGTCGCGCGTCGCGAACAAGCAGAGCTGGGTCAGCCCCCAGACCCGAGCCCGGGTGGAAAAGGCGATCGCGGAACTGAACTATGCGCCCAATGTCTCCGCCCGGGCGCTGGCCGGGGGCGACGACCGGCGAGTGGCGCTGCTTTACCGCAATACGACGACCTCCGCCTATCTGGGCGAACTGTTGCTGGGCGGGCTGGACGAGGCGGCGAAGCATCACCTCCACCTGGTGGTGGAACAGTGCGAGATGGGCGCCACGGCGGAGGACATCGTCGCCCAGGTCCTTCAGGCGCGCGTTTCCGGCGTCATCGTGCCGCCGCCGCTGTGCGACTGGGACGAACTGGCGCAGGCTCTCGGGCGGCAGGGCATTCCCTGGGTCGCGATCGCGCCGGACGAGAACCATGGCATGATGGTGGTCGCGATAGACGACCGCCAGGCCGCGAGCGAGATGACGCGGCATCTGATCGACCTCGGCCACCGCCGCATCGCCTTCATCCAGGGCAATTCCCAGCACCGTTCCAGCGCGCGACGGCTGGAGGGCTTTCGCGTCGCCATGACCGCGCAAGGCCTGCCGGTTGAGGAAGATTATATCGTCGAGGGCGATTTCAGCTACCGGTCCGGGCTGGAGGCGGCGGCGCATCTGCTGAGCCTGAAGACGCCGCCGACAGCGATCTTCGCCTGCAACGACGATATGGCCGCGGCGACCATCACCATCGCGCATCAGCGTCAGATCAGCGTGCCGGCCGATCTGACGGTCTGCGGTTTCGACGACACGCCGCTTGCCGCCGCGATCTGGCCCACGCTCACCACCATCCGCCAGCCGATTCGCGACATGAGCCGGGCCGCCATGACCCTGCTGGCGGATGCCATGAAGGGCGGGGAAGAAGTGGACGGGCGGGGGTTGGCGCGAATGGACTACAGCCTGGTCCGCCGGCAATCCGACGCGGTTCCGCGCCTGCACCACCGACGTGGGTAGCGGGCTGGGCCCGCAAGCCATGTCCTGCCGCAAGGGCTGGAGCAGCTTTCCACCGCTATCATGGGAGCTGAAATTTCCTAGGCAAAGCGCGCCAGCAACTGGTTGAGCAGCGGACGCAAGCGGCGGATCTCATCGCGATGCGTGGCCGACAGCTTCGCCAGCAGGTCCAGCGCGTCCGGCGTCAATTGCAATTGCGCGCGCCGCCGGTCCGTGGCGCTGGCATGGCGCGTCACCAGCCCCAGCTTTTCCAGCCGGTCGACCAGCCCCGTCGCGCTGTGGGGCTTTAGCAACAGCCGCCGTGCGACATAGCCGACGGTCGCATCCTCGGCCGGCGCAGCGCGCAGGGCGAGCAAGGCCTGATGCTGCTGCGGGGTGAGTCCCACCCTGGCCGCCCGCTCGCTGCTGAACGCCTGAAACTGTCGCAGAGCGAAGCGGAATTCCGCCAGCGCCGCATAATCTTCATCCTGCAATATGGCGCCGTCTGCTTCCATCTGACCTTCATCTTCATATATCGCATCGCGATTTGATCGCGCAGCCTGAGAGCATCAAAGAAGGATTTGCATGATTCGGGAACCCCCGCGTCGGTCCCGGCGCGATTTCTACCGGCGGCAGAGGAACATCGGCGCGTGCGGGCGATCTGCGGTTAGCCCGCCGGACTGACGGCGTCATTGAAATAAGGCATGGCCACATAAGTGATCAGGCCATTGGCAGATCCCACCCGCTCTTCCGAAAAGGCATTCATCGCCTTCGCGGTCAGCCAGGCATTGCGGAGGCTTTCCCCTCCCCGGTAAGGACGGCCAAGCAGACACTTCCAAATCGCGATCAGCCATGGTTCGCTCCGACTAAAGGCGTTCAGGCTGTGGAGTGAATGCCTTCAAGCCAAGATCCGGCACAAGATGGCCGGTAGAAGCGGCATGATCTGCTCTGTCTCAGCCAGTGGCAGACGCGCGTGCACCAACACTCCCCGAACAACTCCAAGACATGATCGCAGGAAATATGCGGCGGGGTCTTGGTATGTCCATCACTTTGTGGCAGATCATATAGGATAGGATCGACCGAGAGAGTCGCGATACATATCTTTGCTGGTGAGGATGAGTTGAAAGGGACGTTCACGAGCTGGGCCCGCAAGGTCCGCAATATGGCTGCTCCGCCGGGCAGGAAGCGAAGCCATTCCCGTACTCCGCGCCCGGTGGGTGCGGCGCTGGCGGCCATGGCGGTCGCTTTCCTGTTGCCGATGCCGGCTGGAACGGCGCCCTTGCCGCCCGTGCGCATCCTGCTATTCGCGGGACCGAAGCAGCATGGCGCGCCCGGCCGCCATGAATATGAGAAGGACCTGCGCGAACTGGCCTGGCTGCTCGAACATTCCGGCGCGGCGCGAGAGGTGAAGACGCAGGTCATCGTCGGAGAAAAGCCGCGGGATCTGGCAATGCTGGAGGCGGCCGACGCCATCGTGATCGACGGCAATGGCGACTGGCTGAAGCGCGAAACCGGCGCGATCTTCCAGCAATATGCCGAAACGGACGGTCTGGGCTATAATGCCGAGACCAGTGCCGCGCTCAAGGGTTTCGACGCGCTTCTGAAGCGCAGGAAGACGGGGCTGGTCGTCTATCATTATACGATGTTCGTCGATAACCGGGCAGGCCGCCTCTATCTGAACGATTGGCTGGGCGGCGTCTGGATTCCCTATGTCTCGCACAATCCCGTCGACACATGGGCGATCAGGCCGATCCCCGGCAAGCATCCGATCCTGCGCGGGGTCAAGCCCTGGACGCCGCGGGAGGAAATGTACGCGCGCTATTTCCTGCCCGACAACCCCCGCCGCACCCCGTTGCTCACCGCCCGGCCGTCACAGGCGGCCAATGGCACCGGCGGTCCGGTCGCCTGGGCCTATGAGCGGCCCGACGGCGGACGTTCGGTCGTGTGGGGCGGCAACGACTTCCATGACAACATGCACCTCTATCCGCAGCAACGCCGGTTCCTGGTGAATGGAATACTGTGGGCCGCAGGGGTCGAGGTGCCGCGCGGCGGCGCGAACGACCAGATGCCGCCGGAATTCTAGAATGGAAGGTCCGACCGGCCGCCGCGCGGATCGGCGCTGCACCACGCACAGGATAGGGAGATACCGAGCCATGGGATTCGACCGGCGGCTGAAGGGCGCCGCCCTCGCCTTCGCGGCCATGCTGCTGCCGCAGCACGCGCTGGCCGAGGAAGGCTTCTTCACGCGCGAACAGGTGATCCGCCATACGCCGGCCTGGACCGGCGAACGCTTTCCGGACGGACGGCCGAAGGTCCCCGACGACATTCTGGAGCGGATGCGGGAAGTCACTCTGGAGGAAGCCTGGGCGACGCTGCGCAGCGCCGGCTTCAACCATCAATATGAGGATGGCTGGCTGTCCATCTTCCCCGACAAGGTGTTGGTCGGTCGGGCGCTGACCTCCCAATGGCTGCCCGGCCGCCCGGACATCCAGACCGTACTGGAAAAGCAGGGCGCCGACGACGGACGCAAGGGCGCCATGAACGCCTGGCCGGTCGACATGCTGCAAAAGGGCGACGTCTATGTCAGCGACCATTTCGGGCTGAAGCAGGACGGCCCATCGATCGGCGACAATGTCGGCAACGCCATCTACGCCCGCAGCGGCAACGGCGTCGTCTATGACGGCGCGGTGCGCGACATCAACGGCCTCAGGGAACTGCCGAATTTCGTTTCCTTCGTCCGCTCCTACGATCCGTCGCATCATTTCGGCGCCATGGCGACGGGCGCGCGGCTCAATTCGACGATGGTGGGCATCAACGGTCCGATCCGCATCGGCAAGGCGACCGCCATGCCCGGCGATGTCGTGCTGGGCCGGGACGGCGGCGTGCTGTTCATCCCGCCGCAACTGGCCGAAAAGGTGGTGAAGCTGTCGGAGAATACGCGGCTGCGCGATATGTTCGGCCATATGCGCCTGCGCGAAGGCAGATATACCGCCGGCCAGATCGACACCCGCTGGACCGACGCGATCGAGGCGGACTTCTTCGCCTGGCTCCAGGCCAATCAGAACAAGCTGCCCGTGAAGCCCGACGCCGTAAGGCAGATCATCCGCGATCATGAAGCGGGCATCCCCTATGAGGGATGACCGGCCCGCAACCCACCCTTCCCCCCGAAAATGCTTGAGAAAGGCTCCCGCCGTCATGGACTTCCGCCTCCCCTTCGCCACCCTCCTCAGTCTCTGCCTGGCCGGGGCCGCCCAAGCCGCCACACCCGCCGAAGTGGTCGCCCGTCATGTCGAGAGCATGAAAGCCGGCAAGCTGCAGCCGATCATGGACGATTATTCCGCGGACACCGTCGTCGTGACTCCCCAGGGGCTGGTCGCGGATCAGGCGCCGGCCAAGGGGCCGGGCATCTATTCGGGTCAGGCGCAGGCGCGGCGCGTCTTCACGACGCTGACCGACAAGGATCATCATCCCGGCATCAAGGCGATGGAAACGACCATCGAACCGGCCGGCCCGGACAGCGTCATCCTGCATTGGGTCCAGTTCAAGGGGCAGCCCCAGCAGGTCTCGGGCAAGGACGCCTTCATCGTGCGCGACGACAAGATCGTGTTCCAGGCCATCTTCGTCGACTGACCGCAGCGCCGGCGGACAGTACCGGCCTCAGCGCGACCGGACCGCAAGGTTCGACCGCGGTTCAGGCGGCGATCGGTGGGACATTTTCCTCGAATTCAGTCTGCTGAACCGAAGTCGCCGCCATAGCCCATTTGCGCGTAGACACGGACGGGTTGCGAATGCGGCAGGCTTTGACCTGCCTGTTCCAGCTATTCGCATGCAAATATCAACAGCCGTTCCCGATCAACTGCCCCTTCATCAGGCGAGCGGGCTCACGACGTCGAGCCACTCGGTGATGGCCAGTGGGACCTTGTCCGCGCCATCCCGCAGGTCATAAAGCGCTTCGCCGCCAAGCTGGACCCGGCACACGGTGAAGGCCCGCTTTTCGTCACGGCTGTTGTCCGTCAATATGGAGGCGTCGGCCACGCCCAGCGCGTGCGATATGGCCTTCTGCGTCCTGGGAAACCGCGAGACGAGTTTGCCGGTGTCGACGCCGTGGCCATGTTCAAGCACGCGCTGGCTGACGCGCAATATGGACAGATCGGCGTTCGAAAGACCGACGAAAAACAGCAGGACGAAATAACCCGCCGCCTGAAGATCGGTTATCGTGTCGAGTTTCGAGGCGACCGTGCCGTCAGGCCGCTCTTCCCAATGGCTGAAGACGGTTTCGGTTGCGAATGGCACCTTCTCGGCCATGGCATGCGCGGCGAACGCCTTCACGCCATTTTGCGCCACCTGCATCCAGCCGAGGTTTGTGTCGCGCAATTCCTGCGCCCAGTCCACAAGCGATCCGTCCCCCTAGGCTTCCGGCAGAATCGAAAGCATCATGCGATCCGCGTTCAGCAGCGGCAGCTGGAGCTTTTGCGCAAGAATCTTGCGCCATATCGTCGATTTGCCCGACCCGTTATGACCGGCCAGAATGATCGCGAGCGGCTTGTCGGTCCTGACCTGTGCGGAAAGTATCTGGTCTACCGCGCCCTTGAGCGCCGTCACGCAATTCTTGAAACTTGCCGTCGACAAGTTGGCCGCGACTCACCTGTCCGTTGAGCTTACGGATGACGATCTTGGGATTATCTTCAGCAACCGAATAGAGCGGCACATTCTTGCGCTGAGGAATAGCCACCCCGCCCCGCACGATACGGGCCGCGGCACGCTCCAACGCCTGGGAGCTGCGCTTGACATTATCCTTGACGAGCGCGGCCGACGGCTTCTGGGCACTGACGGTCACATTACCCAGTTTGGTGGTGACCGTCCGCGTGCGCTTCGAGCCCGCAGGCCCGATGATAATCCCGGTCTTTCCGTCGCGCATGCTCGCCGAAGCCATTTTGCTCTGCTTTGCCATAAGCCCGATATAGCTCTTCCGCAGATCAAGTTCCAGCCGTCATGATCGCCAGGAAATCCATCGGATCGTCCTCATGCAAAAGCGCGCGCGCCGCCTCATGGAGGGTAACGCGCATCGCGGGGTGTATCACCCAAGTCTCGAACATGGCCTATCCCAGCTTGATCGCCATGTGCGCCCGGCCCCGACAGGAATGTTTCTTTCATGGCGGGGACTGAGGGATCATGAGGAGCGCAGGTCGCCCGCGGCCACGCAAGAGCCGCTTGTGACCGCGGGCGGAAAGGATCAATATTTGAAGCCGACCTTGAAGAAGATGGTGCGCGGCGGGTTCTGAGCGCCTTGCAGCAGCAAGGTGCCCGCATAGGGCCCGGCCTTGATGGCCGTGCCGATCGGGGTGAGCGTGGAATAATAAAATTCATTGCCGATGTTGCGCGCCGTCAGCGTGAAATCCCACCGCTTGTCAGCAGTCTGGAAACCGATGAAGGCATTTAGGAAATGCTTCGAACCGATCCGATATTGGGGATTGTTGAGCTGGTCGGAGAAATAGCCGGTCTGCCAGTTGACGCTGCCGCCGAACTTGATCGCGCCCAGCCCCTCAATCGGGATCGAATAGTCGGCGGACGCGAAATATTGCCATTTCGGCTGGCCGGGAAATTGCTTGCCCGTATAGTTATAGGCGGGAACGGTGCCCAGCGCCGGCGCCGAATAATCGTCATATTCGGTTGTCAGATAGGTGACATTGAAAGCCAGCGACAGATTGTTGGTCGGCTCTGCCGAGGTTTCCAGTTCGAAGCCCTGCGTGTGCGCTGACGGCGCATTGCCGCGCGTGCTGACATAGGTGCCGGAGATCGGACTGAACGCCGACACCGCTGTCTGCAGATCCTTATAGTCGTTATAGAAACCTGTCGCGTTGACCCTCAGCCGGCGATCGAACCAGTCGGTCTTGAATCCGATCTCGAACGCATTGACCGTCTCAGGATCATAGGGCAGCGCGGTGGCAAGGTTAAGCGCGCGGTTGTTGAAGCCGCCCGCGTCGAAACCCTTGGCATAGTTGGCGAACAGGAAGATCGTCGGCGTTGCCTGGTAGGAAATGCCTGCCTTCGGCGTGAACGCATGCCAGGTCTTCTTGTTGAGCACGCCGCTATTGTCGAAATTTACCTGCGTCGCGGCGACAGTGACGCCCAGCGCGGGGATCGCGCCGCCTGTCTTCACCTGCGGATAGAACGTCGGATCGATCGGATGGCCGTCCAGGTCATAGTTGACGCCCTGAAAATCGAATGCGCGCCGGATGCTGATATAGCGCCCGCCGGCGGTCAGCGTCAGCCGGTCGGTCAGGCGATAATTGGCCTGGAGATAGGCTGAATAATTATACGTTACGGTCTTGCCGATCTGAGGGCGATGACTTCATAGGCGGGCGCCCTGGGATTCATGCTCTCGACCTTGCGCAGCCCGCTCCGGGGGAGATCGATCGTGCGGGTGGCGATGCGGCCTTCGAGGCGACCGTTGATTTCACGAACTTCAACGATGTTCATTGACTTGACCTTTCATTCTGTCGCCCGAAACCCATTTTTCGGCGACAAAAATCTGAGATCCCTCTCTTCTCTGATCCCGGCGGCGCGGCTGGACGCGTCCGCCTCCGCATCGGCACGACCTCTCCAGACCAAGGTCCCCATTCGCGCGCGTGTATCGCCCACTGACAGCCGCGCGATGTCTCCCCCCCCCCCCCCCCCCCCCCCCCCCCCCGGGGGGGAACCCCCCCCGGGGCCG
>NZ_LXYF01000084.1:0-14523 GCF_002894065.1 Sphingobium sp. SA916 | reverse complement strand
CCAGGGCTCCCGCGCCGAGCCCAGCGCCAGCGCCACGGCGGCCGCCCCCGCCGCGCCCACCGCGATCATGCTCAGCCGATCGACCCCGCGCCGCCGGTCGACCGTTTCGCGGAACAGGGCAGCGGCGGGCAGGGTCCGTGCCCGCGTCAAGGGCGGCACGGTGAAGATGAAGGCGATCAGCAGTCCGTAAAGCGCGCTGGTGACGAGCGGCCAGGGCGCGATGGCGAAACCGGGCTGCACCGGCAATATGTCCCGCATCGCCGTCACCAGCCCCAGCGGCAGCACGACCCCCGCCGCCAGCCCGCAGCCAATGGCCAGCACGGCCACCGCGCCGATCTGCATCAGATAGATGCGGGCGATGTCGGCGGAGGAAGCGCCCAATATCTTCAACGTCGCAATGCCGTTGCGCTTGATCGCAAGATAGGAGGCTACCCCGTTGCTGACCCCGATCCCCGCTATAGCGAGCGCGGCGAGACCGATCAGCGACAGGAATTGCCCCATCCGCTCCAGGAAACGGCTGGTCCCCGGCGCCGCGCCGTCGCGGTCCTTGATCTCGAAACCGGCAGAGGGGAAGGCGCGCTTCAGCCGCTCGCTCTCAGCCCCGGCATCCCTGCCTGCGTCCAGGCGGATGCGATATTTGCTCTCATACAGGCTGCCCGGCTGGATCAGGCCGCTGCGCCTGATGCCCTCTATGGAGGTGAGCGCGACCGGCCCCAGGGTGAAGCCCTCCCCCACCCGGTCCGGCTCCTCCGCGATGATGTCGCGGATGCGGAAGGTCGCCGCGCCATAGCGCAGGCCATCGCCCGGCTTCACGTCCAGCCGGTCCGCCAGCGCCTGTCCGATGACCAGCTCGTCGGCGCGCATAGGCCCGGCCCGCCCGCCTTTCAGCGCCAGCGCGCCATAAAGCGGGTAGGCCCCGTCCACGCCCTTGAGTTCGGTCAGCACGGCGGAGGGTCCGGCGCCCTCCCCCACCCGCTGCGCCATGGCCCGCAGTCTGATCGTCTCGCTCAGCACGCCCTCGCGCCGGAAGGCCGCCTTCTCCGCCGCGCTGGCCTCGCGCTGGGACATCGCCACCTCGACGTCGCCGCCCAGCAACACCTGCCCCTTGCTCGCAATCTCGCCGGTGATCGCGGCGGTCAGCCCGCCGATGGTCGCCAGCGTCGCCACGCCCAGGAACAGGCAGATGAACAGCAGCCGCAAACCCCGGAAGCCGCGATGCAGGTCGCGTTGGGCGATCCGCCAGCAGCCGCGCCAGCCCAGCGCAGTTTCGGGCCCCGTCACAGCCTCCGGTCCGCGACAATCAGCCCATCGCGCATCTCCACGACGCGGTCGCACCGCTCCGCCAGTCCGGGGTCATGGGTGATGATCACCAATGTCGCGCCATTCGCTTCCCGCCGGGCGAACAGCAGTTCGACGATCGCCCCGCTGGTCGCGCCGTCCAGATTGCCCGTCGGCTCGTCCGCGAAGATGATGTCCGGCCCCGGCGCGACGGCGCGGGCGATGGCCACGCGCTGCTGCTCGCCGCCCGAAAGCTGGGCCGGATAATGGTGCAGCCGGTGCCCAAGTCCCACCGCCTCCAGTTCGCTCGCCGCGCGCGCGAAGGCGTCCCCGAAGCCCGCCAGTTCCAGCGGCACGGCGACATTCTCCACCGCCGTCATGGTCGGCAGCAGGTGGAAGCTCTGCAACACGATGCCCACGCGCCCGCGCCTCGCCCGCGCCAGAGCGTCTTCGTCCAGCGGCCCATAATCGATCCCGGCGACCCGCACTTCGCCGCCGCTGGCGCGCTCCAGCCCCGACAATATCGCCATCAATGACGACTTGCCCGATCCCGACGGCCCGAGGATCGCCAGACTCTCGCCCCTGGGAATGGAAAGGTCGACGCCCTTCAAAATCAGCGTCGGCGCCTCGCGCGTGCCAAGCGAAAGGGTGACATTGCGCGCTTCAATCGCAATATGGGCAAGGGAGGACGAGCCGTGCATCAGCGAAAGGAACCCCATGAAGGCGGGAAGATGGTCGATATATGTGGGCGCCATGGCGATTGTGCAATTGCTCACCGCCTGTTCGGGCGAACCCGCCGCCAACAATAGCGCCGCGCCGACGGCCGAGGTCCGGAACGCCGCAGCCCCGATGGCCGACGGCAAGCTGGTCCTCGCCTTCGGGGACAGCCTCTATGCCGGCTATGGCGTGGCCCAGAATGAAAGCTTCCCCTTCCGCCTCGAACAGGCGCTGAAGGCAAAGGGGCTGGCGGTTCAGGTCCGCAATGCCGGGGTTTCGGGCGAAACCTCGCTGGGCGGCATGCAGCGCCTCGCCTTCACGCTCGACGGCCTGCCGCGCAAGCCCGACCTGCTGTTGCTCGACCTGGGCGGCAACGACATGCTGCGCGGCCTCCCGCCGGAGGACAGCGAGAAGAATCTGCGCGCCATATTGGACCAGCTCAGGCAGCGGCAGATCCCCGTGCTGCTCACCGGCATGATGGCCGCGCCCAATATGGGCAAGGATTATGGCGCGAAGTTCGACGCCATCTATCCCCGACTGGCGAAGGATTACGACCTGCCGCTCTACCCCTTCTTCCTCGACGGCGTGATCGGGAATCCCAGGCTGATGCAGGCCGATTCCATCCATCCCAATCCGGCCGGGGTGAACATCATCGTCGGCAAGATCGCGCCGGTCGTGACGGGCTTGCTGAAGAAAAGCTGAGCGTGACTTGCTCCTGCGAAGGCGCGCTTTAGCCTCTTACCCGATCATCATCAGGCTGGCATTACCCCCCGCAGCCGTCGTGTTGATGGAGGTCGACACTTCCTCCAGCAGCCAATCGAGCGGGTACCCCCCATCCGCCCCCGCCGCATGGACGCTGACGACCGGCCCCGGCATGACGGCCACGTCCCGAACCACCGCACCGATCCGCGCGGCATCGCCCTCGACCAGCACCGCCCCAAGCAGCCCATCCGCCTGCGATGTGAAATGCGCCGCAATAGGCGCGGGCAACCCCAGCGGCAGTTCCATGTCCCACAGCACCCCGCGATTGCCCGTCGCCAGTACCGCCGCCATCTGCTGCAACAACCCCTGCCGCGTCGCGGGCCGCATCCCGATCAGTCCTCGCGGATGCAGCGCATAGAGGTTGCGCTCCCCCACCGGCCCGGGCAGGGTCATCTCAACGCCCAGCGCCGAGGCATCGCCACAGCGCCGCGCCATGGCCGAAGCCTCCGCCTCGCCCTTCGCCGCCAGCCAGTCGGCAAAATCGCTGAGCGGCGACCGGAGCGAACCGGCCCGCTCCGCAAAGACCGGCGGCACCGCCACCAGCCGCCCCAGATAAAGCGGCCCGCCCGCCTTCGGCCCGGTGCCCGACAGGCCCCGCCCGCCAAAGGGCTGTACGCCCACAATGGCGCCGATCACATTGCGGTTCACATAGAGATTGCCCGCCTTCACCCGCCCCGTCACCTGCGCGACGGTATCGTCCAGCCGCGTATGCAAACCGAAGGTCAGGCCATAGCCGGTCGCGTTGATCGCATCGACCAGCGCGTTCAACCCGGTGCGAGGGAAACGGATGACGTGCAGCACCGGCCCGAACACCTCGCGCCGCAATTGCGCGATGTCGTCGATCTCGATGATCGTCGGCGGCACGAAGCTGCCATGCGCGGTTTCCTGCGGCAGCGGCTGCTGCTCCACCGCGCAGCCCAGCGCCCGCATCGCCTCTATATGCCGTTCTATCCCTTCCTTCGCCTCGTCCGTGATGACCGGCCCGATGTCGACCGCCAGCCGGTCGGTCCGCCCGACGCGCAATTCCCTGAGCGCGCCCTTCAGCATCGCCAGCGTCCGGTCCGCCACATCCTCCTGCAGGCAGAGGATGCGCAGCGCCGAACAGCGCTGCCCCGCGCTGTCGAAGGCGGAGGCGATGACATCCGCCACCACCTGCTCCGCCAACGCGGAGCTGTCGACGATCATCGCATTCTGCCCGCCCGTCTCCGCGATCAGCGGAATGGGCCTGCCCGAAGCAGAGAGGCGGGCGGCCAATTGCCGCTGGATCAGCCGCGCCACCTCGGTCGATCCGGTGAACAGCACCCCGGCGGTCTCCGGCGCCGCCACCAGCGCCGCGCCGATCTCCCCAGCGCCGGGCACAAGCTGCAACGCATCCCCCGGCACCCCAGCCTCATGCAGCAACCGCACCGCCTCCGCCGCGATCAGCGGGGTCTCCTCGGCAGGCTTGGCCAGCACTGCATTGCCCGCGACCAAAGCCGCCGCGACCTGCCCGGTGAAGATCGCCAGCGGGAAATTCCAGGGCGAAATGCACACGACCGGCCCCAAGGCCACCTGCGCCGGGCCGAAGGCCGCCCGCGCCTGCGCCGCATAATAGCGCAGGAAATCGATCGCTTCCCGCACTTCGGCTATGGCGTTGGGCAGCGACTTGCCCGCTTCCCGCACGATCAGGCCCAGCAGGATAGGCATGCGCGCCTGCATCGCGTCGGCGGCCCGCTCCAGCATCGCGGCGCGCTCCGCCACCGGCACCTGCGCCCAGCCGCTTTCCTCCGCGCGCAGGACCGCCGCCCGCGCATGGTCCGCCGACGCCTCGAACACCGTCCCCACGACATCGCGCCGATTGGCGGGGTTCAGCACCAGCCGCGCCGTGCCTTCCTCGCCTTCCGGCGCCGCCGTCCAATTGATTTGCGCGCTTTCGGCCAACGCCTGCGTCAGCCTCGCCAGCGCATTCTCGTCGCTCAGGTCGATCCCGTCCGAATTGCGCCGATCCGGATACAGTTGGGACGGCAGCGCGATCTCCGCATGCCGCGCGCCCGGATGCGGCATCGCCAGCACCTGCTCGACCGGGTCCGCGATCATCTCCTCCACCGGCACCGCCGGATCGGCAATACGGTGCACGAAGGAACTGTTCGCGCCATTTTCCAGCAGCCGCCGCACCAGATAGGCGAGCAGCGTCTCATGCGTGCCGACCGGCGCATAGATGCGGCAGGGACGGTCCAGATTCCCCGTCCCCACCACCTGCTCATAGAGCGGCTCGCCCATGCCGTGCAGGCACTGAAACTCATAGTCGCCCAGCGTGAAACCCGGCTCCGCCAGATGATGGACCGTAGCCAGAGTCTGCGCATTATGCGTCGCGAATTGCGGGAACACCCGGTCACGCGCCGCCAGCAGCTTCTTCGCGCAGGCGATATAGGCGACGTCCGTATGCACCTTCCGCGTATAGACCGGGAAGTCGGCCATCCCATCGACCTGCGCCCGCTTGATCTCCGCGTCCCAATAGGCGCCCTTGACCAGCCGCACCATGATCCGCCGCCCGGCGCGCTGGGCCAGATCGACGATCCAGTCGATGACGAAGGGACAGCGCTTGCCATAGGCCTGCACCACGAAGCCCAGCCCGTTCCACCCCGCAAGCTCCGGGTCCAGCGCCAGACTCTCCAGCAGATCGAGCGACAATTCCAGCCGATCCGCCTCCTCCGCGTCGATATTGAGGCCGATGTCATAGCTTTTGGCGAGCAGCGCCAGCTCCTTCACCCGGGGCAGCAATTCCCCCATGACCCGCTCCGCCTGGGCGCGGGAATAGCGCGGATGCAGCGCCGACAGCTTGATCGAGATGCCCGGCCCGGCATAGACGCCGCGCCCGTCCGACGCCCGCCCGATGGCGTGGATCGCCTGCCGGTAATCCTCCAGATAGCGGGCCGCGTCCGCCGCCGTCGCCGCCGCCTCCCCCAGCATGTCATAGCTGTACTGGAAACCCTTTGCCTCCTCCGTCCGCGCCCGCTTCAGCGCTTCCCCGATGGTCTCGCCGGTCACGAACTGCTCGCCCATCATCCGCATGGCGAGGTCCACGCCGCGCCGGATCACCGGCTCGCCCAGCCGCGCCACCAGCCGGGTCAGCGCCGCGCCCAAACCCCGGTCGTCCACGCTGCCGACCAGCTTGCCCGTCACCACCAGCCCCCAGGTCGCCGCATTGACGAACAGCGACTTGCCGCCGCCCAGATGCCCGCCCCAGTCGCCGTCAGCGATCTTGTCGCGGATCAGCGCGTCGCGGGTCGCATCGTCGGGAATGCGCAGCAACGCCTCAGCCAGGCACATCAGCGCCACGCCCTCCTGGCTGGAGAGCGAATATTCCTGCACCAGCGCCTCGACCCCGCTGCCCTTGCCGTTGGCGCGTAGCGTCGTCACCAGCCTGCGCGCCATGTCACGCACCCCCTGCCGCATGGCGTCGGGCAGCGCGGCGGCTTCCAGCAGGGGCGCCATGCACTCTGCTTCATCGCGGCGATAGGCGGCCGTAATGGCCCGGCGGAGCGGCGATTGCGGCCGGATGGCGGGGGCGAAATCGGTGAAGGGGGGCGGGTTCGTCATGTGCGCCATGATAGGGAAATCATGGCATGCAATCCGACTTATAAACAGCTCATATTAAGGCAATCTGCCTTATTAATTGCGATTATCCAGTCAAATCATCCACCGTATCCACCCCAAAAGGGCGAAAATCCGCCTGCCGTCAATCCGCGTCGATCAGGATGCGCACAGCCGCTCCATCCGTATCCTCGAACTGGCCATTGCCCAGCGCCCAGAAAAAGGCCGCCAGCCCCAGCAGCCCCAGCCCAAGCGCAATCGGAATCAACAGGCTGAGACCGGTCATTTCACGACTCCTTTCAGACGCAGGGCATTGGCGATGACGATCAGCGAGGATGTCGACATCGCCACCGCCGCGACCAGCGGCGTCACCTTCCCCGCTATGGCCAGCGGCACCGCCAGCACATTATAGCCGATCGCCAGCGCGAAATTCTGCTTCACCACCGCGACCGTCCGCCGCGCCGCATGCACGGTCAGCGCCACTGGCGCCAGCCTGTCGCCCAGGAATACGGCGTCGGCGGTAAGCTGGCTCGCATCGCTGGCGGAGGCGGGCGCCATGCTGGCATGACCCGCCGCCAGCGCCGGGCCGTCGTTCAGCCCGTCCCCGATCATCAGCACCTTCTCGCCCCTGGCCTTCAGCCGGTCGATCAGCGCCAGCTTGTCGGCGGGGCGCAGATGGCCGATGGCGGTAGTGCGGGTTTCGCGGGCAATCTCCTCCAGCGCTTCGGGCCGGTCGCCGCTGGCGATCAATATCTTCATCCCCATGCCGCGCAGCACGTCCAGCGTTTCCGCCGCATCGGGCCGCAACGCGTCGGTGAAGCCCAGCAGCAAGGCCTGATCCCCGCGCCGATATTCCGCCGCCAGCCCGAACAGGTTGATCAGGCTGCGCGGACGCGCCAGCGACACGGCCACGCCTTCATAGTCCGCGAACACGCCCTCCCCCGCCACTTCGCGTACATTGTCGAGCGCGGCGGGCGTCGCCCCCCGCGCCTCCAGCGCCTGCCGCAAGGCGACGCTCAGCGGATGGCGAGACGCCCGCGACAGGGACAGCAGGATCGACCGGTCGTCGCGCCACAGACGGCGCAAGCCCTGCGGCACCGGACGGCCCAGCGTCAGCGTGCCGGTCTTGTCGAACACCGCTTCGCTGACCTCCGCCAGCCGTTCCAGCGCCGACCCGTCCTTGACCAGCACGCCCCGCCGCATCAACGCGCCGCAGGCGACGATCTGCGCCGCGGGCACCGCCAGCCCCAAGGCGCAAGGACAGGTGATCAGCAACACCGCCACCGCGATCAGCAACGCCTGATGCACCCCCGCCCCGGCGATCATCCACCCCGCGAAGGACAGCGCCGCCAGCAGATGGACGCAGGGCGCATAGAGCCGCGCCGCCCGGTCGGCCAGCCGCACATAGCGCGACTTGCCCTGCCCCGCCTCCTCCATCAGCCGGGCGATGTCGGCAATGACGGTGTCGGCCCCCGCCGCCGTCACCTCCACCCGGATCGGCCCGTCGATGTTGAGCGAGCCCGCCTGCACATCGTCGCCGGGATGCACCCGCACCGGCGCGCTTTCCCCGGTCAGAAAGGCGATGTCGAGCCCGCTTTCGCCCTCCACGACACGCCCGTCGGCGGCCAGCCTTTCGCCTGCCGCCACCAATATCGTCATGCCGGGGCGCAGAGCGTCGGCCCGCGTCCAACGGCTGCTCCCGTTCGCCTCCAGCACCAGCGCCCCCGGCGCGGTCTGCTTCAGCAGCGCCGCCACCCCCGCCCGCGCCCGCCCACGCATCATGCTGTCGAGCGAACGCCCCGCCAGCAGGAAGAACAGCAGCATCACCGCCCCGTCGAACCAGGCATGCGCCCCGCCAGTCACCGTCTCGTAAAGACTCATTCCGGTCGTCAGCAGCACGCCGATGCTGATCGGCACGTCCATATTGGTCCGCCCCTGCCGCAACGCCGCCCAGGCCGAACGGAAGAAGGGCTGGCCCGCATAGGCCACCGTCGGCAGGGCGATCAACGCGGAGAGCCAGTGGAACATCTCCCGCGTAGCCCCCGCCGCCCCGGACCAGACAGACACCGACAGCAGCATGATGTTCATCGCCGCGAAGCCCGCCACCACCAGCGCCCGCGTCAGCCGCCGGCTTTCGGCCGCCGCGACATCCAGCCCCGCATCGGCCAGCGGCTCCGCCTCGAATCCCAAAGCGGCGATGGCGGCGCGCAGGTCGGGCGGGGTCAGCGCCGGATCGTGCCGGATGGCGACCCGCTTCGCGCCCATATTGACCCGCGCCGACACTATGCCGGGCTGGCGGGGAAGCCCCTCCTCGATCCTGGCGATGCAGCCGACGCAATGGATGCCGGGGACGGCGAACAGGCTTTCGACCGTCTCTTCCGCCACCGGATCGGGGATCAGCGCCTTCGTGGCCATCAGTCGACCTCCCTCAACAGATGCTCCTCGCGCCCGGCAAGACGAAGGTCGAAGCGGACCTGCCAGCGCCCCTTCGGCAAGGCCCGGTCGCTGGCATAGACGCCCGGCGCGGTCTCGCGAAAGACCAGCGACAGGTCCGGCGTCCGCCCCAGCGGATGCTGCGCCACCGCCGTCACCTGGCCGCCCGCCACTGGCGCGCCCCTGGCGTCGGTAAGGGCCAAGCCGACATGCCGCGCAGTATCCAGCGTCACCCTGTCCCGCCATCCCAGCCGCTTCTGCGCCCGCGCCTCCGCCAGCCAGCCATTGAATTTCTGGCTGGCGACATAGCTGTTCTCGACCACCGTGCCGCCGAAGGACCGCACCGCAACGGTCGCCATCAGCATGTTGACCGCGATCACCACGGCGAAGAACGCCGCCAATATCGCCGTCATGTGCCAGCCGGTGAAGCGGCGCATGGGGGATGGAGCAGGGGTCATGCTTCAGGGCCTTTCAAATCGGGCGGGTTCGCTGGCGCTGCCGCCTTCGCGATCGATGGCGCGCACGGTGAAGCGGAAATCCTGCCGCGCCGGGCCGCCGGACGGCAGCGTCAGGAAGATGCGCAGCTTCGCCACGCTGTCGGCGGGCACGGTCGTCCGCACCGTCGCGGCGGCATTCTCCCGCGACCCCGCATCGGTCCACATCCGGCCGCCGGGCAGGCCGGCGAGGCCCACCTCCATCGGTCGGGGCCGCGCCTGCATATTGCGCAGCTTGACCGTATAGGCGTTGCGGATCGCGCCATCGGACAGGCGCACGAAGATCGGATTGCGGTCCTGCTGCGCGCTGATCTCCAGCCGCTCGCGCGCGCCCAGCGCGAACAGCATGGCCGCGCCGATCCCCGCCCAGACCGCGAAATAGGCGATGGTGCGCGGCCGCAGCAGAGTCTTCAGCACCGGTCGCGGCGCCGCGCCCTTCTGCTCCGCCTCCGCATCGTCCTGCGTGCAATAATCGATCAGACCGCGTGGCCGCCCGACCTGCGCCATCACCTTGTCGCAGGCGTCGATGCAGAGCGCGCAGGTGATGCAGCCGATCTGCGGCCCTTCGCGAATGTCGATGCCGGTCGGGCAGACCGCGACGCACTGGTTGCAATCCACGCAGTCGCCAAACGCGCCCGGATGCGCCTGGGCCTTCTTCAGGCTCCCGCGCTTCTCCCCGCGCCAATGCTTGTAGGTGACGATCAGTGACTTCTCGTCCAGCATCGCGGTCTGGATGCGCGGCCAGGGGCACATATAGATGCACACCTGCTCCCGCATGAACCCGCCCAGCACGAAGGTCGTCGCGGTCAGCACGAAAGTCGTCGCATAGGCTTGCCACGCGGCGGTCCCGCTCCAGAACTCCCGTTGCAGCGTCGGGGCGTCCGCGAAATAGAATATCCACGCGCCCCCGGTGACGAAAGCGATCCCCAGCCAGACCGACCATTTGAAAAGCCGCCGGGCGATCTTCACCGCCCCCCATGGCGCCTTGGCGAGCCGCAACTGCGCATTGCGGTCGCCGTCCACGAAACGCTCGACATGCTGGTAGAGGTCGGTCCAGACCGTCTGCGGACAGGCATAGCCGCACCAGGCCCGACCCACCGCCGACGTGACGAGGAACAGCCCGATCCCCGCCATGATCAGCAGGCCCGCGACATAATAAAATTCCTGCGGCCATATCTCGATGGAGAACATGTAGAAGCGCCGATGGGCCAGATCGACCAGCACCGCCTGATCCGGCGCATAAGGCCCGCGGTCCCAGCGCAGCCAGGGCGTGCCCCAGTAGATGGTCAGCGTCACCGCCATGATCGCCCATTTCAGGCGGCGGTAGAAGCCGTCCACCGCCTTGGGATAGACGCCCTTGCGCTTCTCATAGAGCGAGGCGGAGCCGGACATGAACATGGCTTATCGACCTGCCCCCGCACCAGCGGGAGGGGCCGCCTCACCCCCGCCCAGGCTGTGCACATAGGCCGCCAGCATCCGGATGGTCGCCTTGTCCAGCTTGTCGTCCCAGCGCGGCATCACGCCATGGCGGCTGTTCCAGACGGTCTCGCGGATGGTCCCCGCATCGCCCCCGTAAAGCCAGATCGCATCGGTCAGATTGGGCGCGCCCAGCTCCCGGTTGCCCTTGCCCGCCGGGCCATGGCAGACCGCGCAATTATCGGCAAAGACCTTGTCCCCGCGCCGCGAAGCCGCGCTCGGACGGTCCTGCCCGCTGATCGCCCGGACATGCGCCACCACATCGTCCACCTGCGCCGCCGTCAGCAACTGGTCCTTGCCGAAGGCCGGCATCAGCGACTGGCGGGTCGCATCATGATCGGGATTGCGGACGCCATCGGTGATCGTCTTCTCGATCGTCGCCAGATCGCCGCCCCACAGCCAGTCGTCGTCATTGAGGTTGGGATAACCCCTGGACCCCGCCGCCCCCGACCCATGGCATTGGACGCAATGCACCCGGAACGCCGCGCGCCCGCCCTCGACCGCCTGCTGCATCATTTCCGGCCGCCCCGGCAGCGCCGTAATCGGCGTCTCCGCAATCGCCCGGCGGATCGGCGCAATCTGCCTTTCCCGCGCCGCCAATTCCCTGTCCAGCGCCCCCCGGCTCGACCAGCCCAGCATGCCTCCGGTCGCCCGGTCGATCATTGGGATAGCCGGATAGGCGATCATATAACCGATAGCGAACAGGATCGTCGCGTAGAAGGTCCACAGCCACCAGCGCGGCAAAGGCGTGTCCAGTTCCTGGATGCCGTCCCATTCATGATGCTTGATCTCCGTCCCGGTGGCGGGATCGATGCGCTTGTCGTCAGCCATGCCCGGCCTCCGTCTGATCGTCGAAAATGGCGAGCGCGGCCTCCGCGCTGCGTTGCCGCCCATGGGGCAGGAAGTGCCAGCCGATGAGGGCCACATAGAGCACCCCCATGAAGACCAGCCCCCAGCTATCGGCAAAATGCCGCAAGGCGTCGTAGCTCATCTGTCGACCTCCTGCGGTTTCGCGCTGTCCACATCGACCAGCGTGCCCAGCATCTGGAGATAGGCGACCAGCGCGTCCATCTCGGTCAGCTTGCCCGGATCGCCGTCGAAATCGCGCGCCTGCGCCTTGGGATAGCGTTTCAGCAGGTCGCTGCTGTCCGCATCCGGATCGGCCTGCGCCTTCAGGTCGTCATTCGCCCTGGCGATGTCGTCCTTCGTATAGGGAACGCCGACATCATTGAGCGCCGTCAGGTCCTTGCGCATGTCGGGCAGCTTCAATTCCCGCTCCGCCAGGAAGGCATAGCCGGGCATGATCGATTCCGGCACCACGGCGCGTGGGTCCTTCAGATGCTGGACATGCCATTCGTCCGAATAGCGGCCGCCCACCCGCGCCAGATCCGGCCCGGTCCGCTTCGACCCCCACTGGAAGGGGTGATCGTACATGCTCTCGGCGGCAAGGCTGTAATGGCCATAGCGTTCCGTCTCGTCCCGGAAGGGCCGGATCATCTGGCTATGACAATTATAGCAGCCTTCGCGTATGTAGATGTTCCGCCCCGCCAGCTCCAGCGGCGTATAGGGACGCACGCCCTCCACTTTCTCGATCGTATTGTCGATCCAGAAAAGCGGCGCGATCTCCACAATGCCGCCGATGGCGACTGTAATCAGGGCGGCGATGCCCAGCAGCGAAACATTCCGCTCCAGCCTGCCATGATCGAAGAATTTACCCTTGGTCTTGGTTGCCATTCTCAAAGTCCTCAAATCGAGGGAAACTTCCAACCCCCGTTCGCCCTGAGCCTGTCGAAGCCTGTCCTGAGCGCCTGCCTTGCAGGCAGTCGAAGGGGGCTTTTCTTCTTATTGAAGAGCAGGCCCAGCCCGAACGGAGAGGGGTTTCAGGTCGCCGCGGGCACCAATGGTCTGTCCGCCGCAGCATCATAAGCCGCATCGTTCATCGGCTTCTCCACACGCAACGGACTGCCCGCGATGGTCTTGCCGATGTTCCAGGCCATGACGATCGCGCCGCTCAGGTACAGAAGACCTCCCGCCGCCCGGATCAGGTACATGGGGAACATGGCGCTCACCACTTCGGAGAAGGCGTAGACCAGATAACCGTCGCTGCCATATTCGCGCCACATCAACCCCTGCATGATGCCAGCGACCCACATCGACGCCGCGTAGAGGACGATGCCCACCGTCGCCAGCCAGAAGTGCCAGTTCACCAACCGAAGACTGTACAGCCGCTCCCGCTTCCACAGTCTTGGCGTCAGATAATAGAGGCAGGCGAAAGTGATGAGGCCATTCCAGCCCAGCGCACCACTATGCACATGGCCGATGGTCCAGTCGGTATAGTGGGAGAGACTGTTGACCGCCTTCACCGACATCATCGGACCTTCGAAGGTAGACATGCCGTAGAAGGCCAGCGCCATCACCATCATGCGGATGATCGGATCGGTGCGAATGCGGTCCCATGCGCCGTTCAGCGTCATGAGGCCATTGATCATCCCGCCCCAGCTCGGCATCCACAGCATGACCGAAAAGACCATGCCCAAAGTCTGCGCCCAGTCGGGCAACGCGGTATAATGAAGATGGTGCGGACCCGCCCAGATATAGAGGAAGATCAGCGACCAGAAATGGATGATGGAAAGCCTGTAACTATAGACCGGCCGTTCCGCCTGCTTGGGCACGAAATAATACATCATGGCCAGGAAACCGGCGGTCAGGAAGAAACCGACCGCATTATGCCCGTACCACCATTGGGTCAGCGCATCCTGCACGCCCGCGAAAGCGCTGTAGCTCTTGGACCCGAGCCAGCTCACCGGCATGGAAAGATTGTTGACGATGTGCAGCATCGCGATCGTCAGGATGAAGCTCAGGTAAAACCAGTTCGCCACATAGATATGCGGCTCGCTGCGGCGCAGGATGGTGCCGCCGAACACAACCAGATAGGCGACCCAGACGATGGTCAGCCACAGGTCGACATACCATTCCGGCTCCGCATATTCCTTGCCCTCGGTGATGCCCAGCAGATAGCCGGTCGCCGCCAGCACGATGAAAAGCTGATAGCCCCAGAAGACGAACCGGGCGAGCGCCGGAAAGGCCAGCCGCGCCCGGCACGTCCGCTGCACCACGTAGAAGCTGGTTGCGATCAGCGCATTGCCCCCGAAGGCGAAGATCACGGCGGAGGTATGCAGCGGCCGCAGCCGCCCGAAACTGGTATATTCAATCCCCAGGTTGAGCGCCGGAAAGGCCAGTTGAAGCGCGATGTACAACCCCGCCAGAAAGCCCGCCAGCCCCCAGAAGACGGTCGCGATCACGCCCCAGCGGATCGGGTCGTCGTCATATTTCCCCTGGGATGCGGGCATCTTCAGCAGCCCGCGGGTGATCGCCTCATAATCGGCGTGCCGCATCGTCAGCACGGCGACGGCCAGCGCGGCCGCGCAGACGATCCCCATATGCACGGCAAAGCCGAAGTCCGCCGCCGCCAGCGCCGCCAGAAAGGCCAGCGTCGCGAGCGCGAACCAGCCGCCCGTCTTCCAAACCAGTTGCTCCATAGGATTTCCCCGTCAAAGGCTTTGCGGCGTCCTTCGTCCGGGAGCCGCCCTTATGCATTGACCTCTGTCAAAGCCCGCGCCGCAGGTATGTAGGGGAATGTCCGTATCGGGTGGATTGCGGACATTCCTCCTCCCGCAGGCGGGAGGGGGCTAGGGGGTGGGCTGGCGCGACATCAGCGTGAATTTTCAACGGCTAAGCTGGAAGCTCGCTGCGCTCGCACCCACCCCTAACCCCTCCCGCCTGCGGGAGG
>NZ_LXYF01000083.1:0-16272 GCF_002894065.1 Sphingobium sp. SA916 | reverse complement strand
AGGCCGCGCCCGGAAGCCGTCGCCGCCGCCCGGCTCACGCGCCCCGCCACGCCGCCGCCGGCAGTCGCGCCGGTGGAGGTCTATGCGCTGGAGCGCGATCAGGCGCGGGCCTTCAACGCCGCCATTCCCTTCTCCCGCCTGCCCAATCCGGCGGCGCGGCCATTCCTCTTCTCAGGATCGCCCATCGACCTCGCCCGCGCCACGGACTGCCTGGCCGCCGCGCAGCTTTACGAGGCGGGCGACGATGCCGTGGGCGAGCGGGCCGTCGCGCAGGTGGTGCTGAACCGCGTGCGGCATCCCGCCTTTCCCAAGACGGTCTGCGGCGTCGTCTTCCAGGGGCAGGAACGGGCGACGGGGTGCCAGTTCACCTTCACCTGCGACGGCGCGCTCGCCCGCACGCCGACCCAGGCGGCGTGGGAAAGGGCGCGGGACATCGCGCGGGCGGCCCTGGCGGGCAAGGTGTACAAGCCGGTCGGCTACGCCACCCATTATCATACCGATTGGGTCGTGCCCTATTGGAGCGGCAGCCTGGACAAGATCACGTCCGTGGGCACCCATCTCTTCTTCCGCTGGCGGGGCTGGTGGGGCACGCCCCCCGCCTTCCGCCGCGCGGGCGAAAGCGGCGAGCCGCTGGTGCAGCGCATCGCGCGCCTGTCCGCCGCGCACCAGGGCGATCCGGATGCGCCCGCCGGTCTGTCCCCGCCTGCCCTGACCGGCGGCACGCTGGCCGACCTCGCCGCCCGGCCGCAGCAGGCGATAGGGGCGGATTCGCTGGGCCGGACGATGGCCGGCGTCCGGCTCATCGCCATCGCGCCGGGGGCCAGGAGTTTCCTGGTCGAACTGGGGCGCGCCATCTCCCCCGACAGTTGGCCGACCATGGCCCAGACCTTCTGCGCCGGGCGCCCGGAATGCCGGATCATGGCCTGGCGAGCGGGAACCGCGCCGGGCGGCCTGCCTCTGTCGGGCGACCAGATGGAAAGCATGGCCTTCGCCTATATCCACAACAGCGCGACGGGATTGCAGCGCTCGCTCTGGAACTGCTTCCAGACACCGCGCGGCAACAAGGATGAGTGCATGCTCCAGCGGAACCCCAGGGCGGCAGCCCCGCCGCCGCCCGCCGCCGCGCCGGAACTGGCGGGCGTGCGCCGCAAGGAACGCTTCGAAGTGGTGAAGATCGCGCCGCCGTCGCCGGCCGTGACGGCGCCCGCCCAACCCTGAAGGGCGCTCCGCCTCGCCTGCTATTCCATGTTCTCGAACCCGCTCAGGCGCGGCAGCGCGCCGATGCGGGCGACCAGTTCGGACTGGCGGCTGCAATCCAGCTTCACATAGATATTCTTGATCTGCGTCCGCACGGTGTTGAGCGCCACGCCGCGTTCCTGCGACAGGTCTTCCAGGCCCCGTCCCTGGCAAAGCGCTTCGGCCACCTCCGCCTCCGCCCTGGTGAGGCCGTAAAGCGATCGGATGCGGCTGGCGAGGCTCTGGTCCCGGTCGGCGGGATCGGTGGCGATCGCGACGATCTGCCGCTCCATGCCGACCCGCACCGCGGCGATCGACAGCACATAGGGCGCGCCCCGTTCGCGATGGACGAAGATCGCGCTCGCCTGTCCACCCTGCCGGGCCGTCGCGGCCCTGAAGGCGGCCTGCAACGCTTCGTCGTCGCGGGGATCGCGCGCCTTCAACTGCCGCTGACGCAAGCTCAGCGCATCGCCCCGGCGCAGCAGCGCGTCCGCCATCCGGTTGCAGTCGATCAGCGCGCCGTTGGCGCGCAGGGTGAAGACGGCATGGCCCACCATGTCGAGCGTCGCGTGCAGCGAACGGCCATAATGGTTGGCGCGGTCCAGCTTGCTGCGGATCGCGAACATGCGGCCGATATGATCGATGCTGTCCTGCATCGCCCGCACTTCGCCCTCGTTGAACGGCTTTTGCGTGCGGCCCCGATGCAGGCCGATATGGCCGGTCGTCCCGTCCTTCCGGATCACGCCGCCCAGGCAACGGAAAGTGTCGTCGCCCATGCCCTTGATCCACTCATTGTAGATGCGGCTGCCTTCATAGGCATGGCTCGGTACGAGCGCTTCGACATTCCAGACGCGATTGACCGCCTCTGCCCGGTCCAGCGCGACGCCCCAAATGTCGTCGTCCTGAAACTCCTCGTCGTAAAGCGCCATTTGCGCATCGGTGAAATAGCCGGAGTAGGAGATTTCCGCGACATGCTGGGGCGTGCGGCCCCAATGCAGAACGCCCGAGCGCGCGCCGACCGCATCGGCCAGCGTCGAAGCCAGCCGGTCGAACGCGCCGTCGTCGGTCGCCGCGTCGTAAATATCCTCCGTCCGGATCACAGCTTTGCCCCGATCTCTCCACGTCCCCATGCGGAATATACGCAATTGCGCCCTGCCGCATTGCACAAATCGGACACCGATCCATTCAAATTGCTGGAAAAACGGATAAAGCTGCCGTCGTGCCGCGTCCCTTGCTCCTCCTCCCGCGCTTTTCCGCAGACGGCGCCTGGCTTCCGGTCCTCGCCCTGTCGGCCATGACGCTGCTGGTCCAGGGGTGCACGCTGATGTCGCTGGGCGTGCTCCTGCCCGGGATCGCGGCCGATTTCGGGGGGCAGGCGGGCGGCGGCGCCACCGCGTTCCTGCTGGCGATGAGCCTTGCCAGCCTGGCGGTCGGTTCGTTCATGGGAAAAGCCGGCGTCCGGCCGGTGCTGCTGATCGGCGTTCTGCTCAGTGCGGCCGGCTTCGCGCTCGCCGCCATCGCGCAGCAGCGAACGGCCTTGATGGCGGGCATGGCGCTGTCGGGCTTCGGCGCGGGCGCATCGACCATCGTGCCCGGCATCGCCGTCATCACCCGGCATCATGTGGCGCGGCGAGGCCTGGCGCTTGCGGTCTTTCTGGGCGCCGCCGTCGTGGCGGGCGCCGTCGTACCGCCATTTGTCGCGGCGGCCATGACCTTCTGGACCTGGCGCATGGCCATGCTGTTCTGCTCGGCGGCGATCGTGCTGGCCTGCCCCCTGCTGGTGCTGCTCGTCCCCGGGGACCGGACGGATGCCGGGCCGATGCCGGTGGAGCGGACCGCGCCCCCGGCAGCCATCCGGACGGGGAATTTCCTCCGGATCGTGCTGGCCATGACCCTGTTGCAGCTCGCGATCAACGGCGTGCTGTTCGCGGCGGTGGACATCCTGATGGCGGAGGGCCTGAGCCAATCCACGGCGGTCCTGGCCTATAGCAGCGCCAATCTGCTCGGCCTGCCCGCCCTGTTGATGGGCGGCATGCTGGCCGACCGGCTCGGCGCGCGGCGCAGCCTGAGTGCGACGGCGCTGCTGCTGGCCGCGGGGACCATGGCGCTGCTGGGGGTCCGCATGATGGACATGGCCGGGGTCTGGCTGTTCGTCCTGCTCTGGGGCGTTGCGAGCGCGCTGCCGGGCCAGTCGGGATCGATGCTGCTCGCCGACGCGGTGGAGGCGGAGGCGTTCCCCCGGCTGCTCGGCCTCAACACGGCGATCATCAGCCTGGTTGGCGCGCTGGCGCCGCTCTGGACAGACCAGATGCGCGCGGCGGGCGGCGGTTACGGCTTGCCCGTCTCGGTCTATGCGGCACTCGCACTGGCCGCCGCGCCGCTTATCGCATCGGTTCGTTCGTCACAGGGCGAAGCTGGCTGACAGACCGACAGTGCGCGGCCGTTGCGCCATTTCGCGCAGCGGCGATCCGGTTACCGGCACCAGCTCTGCATTGCGGTAGAGCAGCGCGCGGCTGTTCAGCAGATTGTCGGCAAAGGCGGACAACTGCCAGCCATCGCGGCCAAGCCCCATGCGCAGGAACAGCAGTTCGCTTCCCTCGCCCGAATAGACACGCGGATCATAGGCCACCGACCGGGTCGAAGGTGCGCGGCGATAGCGCCCTGCCTGCCGCCATTCGGTCCGCACGAAACCGTCCAGCCGCCCCGGCAGCGTAAAGCCATATTCCGCCGCCAGCGTCCCCGACCATCGCGGTACATAGGGTATCCGGTCGCCCGCCGCGACGATGGCCGAGGCTGGAAGCCCGACATCGCGGCGGAAACGCGCATCCACGAAGCCGAACGAGAAATCCAGCACCAGCCGCCGCAGCGGCTCGCTCCGTAACGCCAGCTCGACACCCTGATTGCGAGCCGCCCCCAGGTTGTCGACATAGGAAAAGCCGCAATTGGGCAAGGTGACGGACTGCTGTATGCGTCGCCAGTCGATGCGGAAAGCGGCCAGCGACAAGTGAAGCCGCCGGGCGGGCAATCCCGCTTTTACGCCCACCTCATAACTCCAGAGCGAGTCGGAGCCATAGCTGTCCGGTGCGGCAGCGCGGCCCAGCGCCGAAAGATCGGCCGCGCAACTGTTCGCCGGCACCGCTCCATTGGTCCCCCCGCCGCGAAAACCCTTGCCGGCGCTCAGATAAACAAGACTGTCGCCCCCCGGTCGCCAGGACAGCCCGGCATAGGGAATGAGGGGCGTATCGCTTTGCCCCCGGGGCCCGACCGCGTTGCTGCCGCCCGCAAAAGGCCCCTCCGACATCAAGCGGAAGCGCAATGGATTATAGGACAGGCGCAGGCCTCCCGTCACTTCCCAACGGGGCGCGAAGGTCCAGTTTGCCTGCCCGAAAACCGCCAGCGTGCGCTCACGAATTTGCTGACGGCTGTGATAGCTCAGCCCGCCGGGCAGCAGCGGCAGGCCGAAAATCTCCTCGATCGACAGGCCCAGTTGCGACTGCGCGAGATCGGCGATCCCAGGCTCGACCACATGCTGTTCCATGGCGATCCGCGATCGGCTGTAGAAGCCGCCGACGAGCCAGCGGACGGACGCCCGAGGATCGGCGGATGCAATGCGCAACTCCTGCGTGAAAACCGTTTGATCGACCGTCGTCCGGCTATAGCTGCCGCCGGGCGTGCGGATTCCCGGGACCATGCCACCCAATATGATCTCTCCGAAATAGCCCGAATAATCTACTATCTGGCGGTTGCGGCGGTCCAACCAGGCAGTGACGCCGGTGAGCACGGCGCCGCCCAGGTCCAGCCGCGCGGTGAGGCCGGGCAAAAGGAAACGATCGTGGCCCGGCTGGCGGAGGCTGGCGGTCTGACGGAAGAGACCCAGGCTGCTTTCGTAAAAGGGCAGGTCGCCCCGCTTCGCCCTCTGGAAGAAAAGCGACGGCGTCAACGCCAGACGCTCGCCAAGAGCCGCCTTCAACGCGAAGCGCAGGCCCAGCGCCGCGTCGTGATCGATATTCTTCGTCAACAGCCCGCCGGAAAGGTCGAACCGGTCGATAACGCCGGCATCGCGGCGATAATAAGCGCTGACGCGCATGCCGATCTGGCCGGGCAATATGGCGCCGCCCAGGGCCGACTGCATTTCGCGGCTGAATCCCCCTCTCCCGACCAACGCAAACTCGCCGCTGGCCTGCCCATCCAAGCCTTCCAGTTGAGGCTGCCGGGTCAGGGTGCGGATGGTGCCGCCCATGGAATCCGCGCCGAACAGCGTGCCCTGCGGCCCGCGCAGCACCTCGACGCGGTCGAGGTCGAAACGGCGCAGGTCGGGATTGCCCGCCACCTCCAGCGACCGGATCTGAATAGGCACATCATCGATATAGAGGCCAATCGTGGATGCGCCGATGGGAGAAAAGACGCCGCGCATGATCGGCTGCTGCGCACCAAAGGCACCTATGGTCGGCATGGTGAGATTAGGCACGACGCCAGCCAGATCGGCCAGCCTGGCAATACCGCGCCGTTCCAGATCGGCCGCATCAAGGCGGTCAAGACTGATCGGCACCCTCTCCTGCGCTTCGGCCACGCGACGGGCGGTGACGAAGACGGCATGCTCGCCGGCGGAAGGTTCCCCGGCTTCATCGTCCTCCTGCCCATAGGCAGGCGCCGCCATGGCCAGTGCGAAAGCGCAACACAGACGCGCCCATGGCTTCACGACAGACGAGCAGACGGCAGAAGAGGTTGAATCCCGGCAAAAGCCATCCCATCTCTCTACAGCAACGACCTGACGCGGCAACCAGCCAGAATCAACAGACCTGCCCCCTTCACAAGAGCGGGCATGGAGCCTATATGGGTCTTTCAAATCCGGCTCTTGCACTGCCCTCGGGCGTGCGGGAACCGTCCCCCGGATCGCCCGGGGACCGGCTTCGTTTAGCGCACGGGACCGGCGGGATTGGGCGAAAACGGCGGGTCACAAGACGCTGACAGTGCGGATCGGACAGTCCCGGCCCGCACTTTTTTGCGTGGCGGTGGAGGGGCGAATCACCCCTGAAACCGACAGGCCAGGCTGAATTTTCGCTGCGATGCGAAAAAATGCGACGAACAACCAGGCAGGATACGCAATGGCGACCAAAGCTCTCCCCACGATCAGCAATACCGGCGCGAAGAAGCGCATCAGAAAGGTATTCGGCGACATCCACGAAGTGGTGCAGATGCCGAACCTGATCGAAGTCCAGCGGGAGAGCTATGAGCAGTTCCTCCGTTCCGATCCGTCGATCGGCTATGTCTCCGGCCTGGAAAAGACCCTGCGCTCGGTCTTCCCGATCCGCGATTTCGCCGGCACCGCCGAAATGGACTTCGTCCATTACGAGCTGGAAGACCCGAAATATGACGTCGAGGAATGCCGTCAGCGCGGCATCACCTATGCGGCGCCGATGCGCGTCACGCTGCGCCTGATCGTGTTCGAGGTGGATGCCGACACCGAAACCCGCTCCGTCCTGGATATCAAGGAGCAGGACGTGTACATGGGCGACATGCCGCTCATGACACAGAACGGCACCTTCATCGTCAACGGCACGGAGCGCGTCATCGTGTCGCAGATGCACCGCTCGCCGGGCGTCCTGTTCGACCATGACCGGGGCAAGACCCACTCTTCGGGCAAATATCTGTTCGCCGCCCGCGTGATCCCCTATCGCGGTTCGTGGCTCGACTTCGAATTCGACGCCAAGGACATCGTCAACGTCCGCATCGACCGCAAGCGCAAGCTGCCGGTCACGGCGTTGCTCTATGCGCTCGGCCTCAATGCCGAGGACATTCTGGGCTATTTCTACAACAAGGTGACCTTCCTGCGCGGCGAAGGCGGCTGGCAGATTCCCTACACCGCCGAAGCCTGGCGCGGCCAGAAGCCCGCCTTCGACATCGTCGACGCCAAGTCGGGCGAGGTGGTGTTCGCCGCCGGTCACAAGATTTCGCCCCGCGCCGCCAACAAGGCGGAGAAGGACGGCCTTGAAACCCTTCTGATCCCGACCGAGGAAGTCTATGGCCGTTACAGCGCCTATGACCTCATCAACGAGAGCACCGGCGAAATCTACATCGAGGCCGGGGACGAAGTGTCGCCGGAAAACCTCGAAAAGCTGGACAAGGCGGGCATCGACCGCCTCGAACTGCTCGACATCGACCATGTCACCACGGGCCCGTGGATCCGCAACACGCTGAAGGCCGACAAGGCCGAGGAGCGGGACCAGGCGCTGGCCGACATCTATCGCGTGATGCGCCCCGGCGAACCGCCGACGAAGGAAACCGCCGAAGCCCTCTTCGCCGGCCTCTTCTTCGATCCGGAACGCTACGACCTGTCGGCCGTGGGCCGCGTCAAGCTCAACATGCGCCTCGACCTCGACGCCGAGGATACCGTCACCACCCTGCGGACCGAGGACATCCTTGCGGTCGTCAAGGAACTGGTGAACCTGAAGGACGGCAAGGGCGAGATCGACGACATCGACAATCTCGGCAACCGCCGCGTCCGCTCGGTGGGCGAACTGCTGGAAAACCAGTATCGCGTCGGGCTTCTCCGCATGGAGCGCGCCGTCAAGGAACGCATGTCGAGCGTCGACGTGTCGACCGTGATGCCGAACGACCTCATCAACGCCAAGCCCGCCGTGGCCGCCGTGCGTGAGTTCTTCGGCTCCTCGCAGCTTTCGCAGTTCATGGACCAGACCAACCCGCTATCGGAAGTCACCCACAAGCGCCGCGTATCTGCGCTTGGGCCGGGCGGCCTGACCCGCGAGCGCGCCGGTTTCGAAGTCCGCGACGTTCACCCGACCCATTATGGCCGCATCTGCCCGATCGAAACGCCGGAAGGCCCGAACATCGGTCTGATCAACAGCCTCGCGACCTTCAGCCGCGTGAACAAATACGGCTTCATCGAAACGCCCTACCGCAAGGTGATCGACGGCAAGGTGACCAATGAGGTCGTCTACCTGTCGGCGATGGAAGAAGCCAAGCACACGATCGCGCAGGCCAACGCCGAGCTGACCGAAGAGGGCACGCTGGCCGAAGACCTGATCTCGGCGCGTGAAGCGGGCGAATTCCTGATGGCGCCCAAGGACCACATCACCCTGATGGACGTCAGCCCCAAGCAGCTGGTGTCGGTCGCGGCCTCGCTCATCCCGTTCCTGGAAAATGACGACGCCAACCGCGCGCTCATGGGATCGAACATGCAGCGTCAGGCCGTGCCGCTGGTCCGTGCCGAGGCGCCGTTCGTCGGCACCGGCATGGAAGGCACGGTTGCGCGTGACTCGGGTGCCGCCATCGCGGCGCGTCGCGCGGGCATCATCGATCAGGTCGACGCGACCCGCATCGTGATCCGCGCCACCGGCGACATCGAACCCGGCCAGTCGGGCGTCGACATCTACACGCTGCAGAAGTTCCAGCGCTCCAACCAGGACACCTGCATCAACCAGCGCCCGCTGGTGAAGGTGGGCGACCTGATCGAAGCCGGCGACGTCATCGCGGACGGCCCGTCGACCGAGTTCGGCGAGCTGGCGCTGGGCCGCAACACGCTGGTCGCGTTCATGCCCTGGAACGGCTACAACTACGAGGACTCCATCCTGATCTCCGAGCGGATCGTGAAGGATGACGTCTTCACCTCGATCCATATCGAGGAGTTCGAGGTCATGGCCCGCGACACCAAGCTGGGTCCGGAAGACATCACCCGCGACATTCCGAACGTCGGCGAGGAAGCGCTGCGCAACCTCGACGAGGCGGGCATCGTCTATATCGGCGCCGAAGTGGAGCCGGGCGACATCCTGGTCGGCAAGATCACCCCCAAGGGCGAATCGCCGATGACCCCGGAAGAAAAGCTGCTCCGCGCCATCTTCGGCGAAAAGGCGAGCGACGTGCGCGACACCTCGCTGCGTCTGCCGCCGGGCGTGGCCGGCACGGTCGTGGAAGTCCGCGTCTTCAACCGCCACGGCATCGACAAGGACGAGCGCGCCATGGCGATCGAGCGGGAGGAAATCGACCGCCTCGCCAAGGACCGCGAGGACGAACGCGCCATCCTGAACCGCGCCACCTTCAACCGCCTCCAGGAAATGCTGCTGGGCCAGACCGCCACGGCCGCTCCCAAGGGCGTGCGCAAGGGCGTGGAAATCGACGAAGCCCTGCTGGCTGAGGTCGAGCGTCATGAATGGTGGAAGTTCGCGGTCGCGGACGACGCCCGCCAGGCCGGCATCGAAGCCGTCAAGGCGCAATATGACGAAGCGGTGAAGCTGATCGTCGAGAAGTTCGAGGACCGCGTCGACAAGCTGCAACGCGGCGACGAGCTTCCCCCAGGCGTGCTCAAGATGGTGAAGGTCTTCGTCGCGGTGAAGCGCAAGCTGCAGCCGGGCGACAAGATGGCCGGCCGTCACGGCAACAAGGGCGTCATCTCGCGCATCCTGCCGATCGAGGACATGCCTTTCCTGGAGGACGGCACCCATGTCGACATCGTGCTGAACCCGCTGGGCGTGCCGTCGCGCATGAACGTCGGGCAGATCTTCGAAACGCACCTCGGCTGGGCCGCGCGCGGCCTGGGCCAGCAGCTCAAGCATGCGCTGGAGGAATGGCGCGAAGCCAATCCGAACGCGCAGGGCGGTGAGATGCCGGATGCGGTGAAGACCCGCCTGCTCGAAACCTATGGGCCGCAATATGCCGACCAGATCGAAGGCCGCACGGCCGATCAGATCGTGGACCTGGCCGAACATCTCGCACGCGGCGTGCCGATGGCGACCCCGGTGTTCGACGGAGCCCGCGAAGCGGACGTGTCGGCGATGCTGGAACTGGCGGGCCTGCACTCGTCGGGCCAGTCGGACCTGTTCGATGGCCGCACGGGCGACAAGTTCGACCGCAAGGTGACTGTCGGCATCATCTACATGCTGAAGCTGCACCACCTGGTCGACGACAAGATCCACGCACGCTCCATCGGCCCCTACAGCCTCGTCACCCAGCAGCCGCTGGGCGGTAAGGCGCAGTTCGGCGGCCAGCGCTTCGGTGAGATGGAGGTGTGGGCGCTCCAGGCCTATGGCGCCGCCTACACGCTGCAGGAAATGCTGACGGTGAAGTCGGACGACGTGGTCGGCCGCACCAAGGTCTATGAGGCGATCGTCAAGGGCGACGACACGTTCGAGGCCGGCATTCCCGAAAGCTTCAACGTGCTGGTCAAGGAAATGCGCTCGCTGGGCCTCAATGTCGAACTCGCGTCGATGGACGAGATCGAGGACGATGACGGCTTCGCGCAGGCGGCGGAATAAAGGGAACTCCGGAGCGCTGTCTCCCGAAGACGGCGCTCCCTCCCGGCCCCGCCCCGAACAATTTACCCTCTAGAGGGACTGAAAAATGAACGAACTGACGAACTTCGCCAATCCGATCCAGAAGCCGGAAACCTTCGACCAGATCCAGATCGGCCTTGCCTCTCCGGAGCGCATCCGCAGCTGGTCCTTCGGCGAGATCAAGAAGCCGGAAACCATCAACTACCGCACGTTCAAGCCGGAACGTGACGGCCTGTTCTGCGCCCGCATCTTCGGTCCGATCAAGGACTATGAATGCCTGTGCGGCAAGTACAAGCGCATGAAGTACAAGGGCATCGTCTGCGAAAAATGCGGTGTCGAAGTCACGGTGTCGAAGGTCCGCCGCGAACGGATGGGCCATATCGAACTGGCCGCGCCCGTCGCGCACATCTGGTTCCTGAAGTCGCTGCCCTCGCGCATCGGCCTGCTGCTCGACATGCAGCTCAAGCAGCTTGAGCGCGTCCTGTATTTCGAAAGCTACATCGTCACCGAGCCGGGCCTGACCCCGCTGGAGAAGTATCAGCTTCTGACCGAGGACGAACTGCTCGACGCGCAGGACGAATATGGCGAAGACGCCTTCTCCGCCGGCATCGGCGCGGAAGCGGTCAAGCAGATGCTGATGGACCTCGACCTTGAGGGCGAGAAGCAGGCGCTGCTGGACGAACTGGCCGTCACCAAGTCGGAACTGAAGCCCAAGAAGATCATCAAGCGGCTGAAGGTCGTCGAGTCCTTCCTGGAATCGGGCAACCGGCCGGAGTGGATGATCCTGGACGTCGTGCCGGTCATCCCGCCGGAACTGCGCCCGCTTGTTCCCCTGGACGGCGGCCGCTTCGCGACCTCGGACCTGAACGACCTCTATCGCCGCGTCATCAACCGCAACAACCGCCTGAAGCGGCTGATGGAACTGCGCGCGCCGGACATCATCGTCCGCAACGAAAAGCGCATGCTGCAGGAGGCCGTCGACGCCCTGTTCGACAATGGCCGCCGCGGCCGCGTCATCACCGGCGCGAACAAGCGTCCGCTGAAGTCGCTGTCCGACATGCTGAAGGGCAAGCAGGGCCGCTTCCGTCAGAACCTGCTCGGCAAGCGCGTCGACTATTCGGGCCGCTCGGTCATCGTGACCGGCCCGGAACTCAAGCTGCACCAGTGCGGCCTGCCCAAGAAGATGGCGCTCGAACTGTTCAAGCCCTTCATCTACGCACGCCTCGACGCCAAGGGTCTCTCCATGACCCTGAAGCAGGCCAAGAAGTGGGTCGAGAAGGAGCGCAAGGAAGTCTGGGACATCCTCGACGAAGTCATTCGCGAGCACCCGGTCATGCTGAACCGCGCGCCGACGCTCCACCGCCTCGGCATTCAGGCGTTCGAACCCGTGCTGATCGAGGGCAAGGCGATCCAGCTTCACCCGCTGGTCTGCTCGGCCTTCAACGCCGACTTCGACGGCGACCAGATGGCCGTCCACGTGCCGCTGTCGCTGGAAGCCCAGCTGGAAGCCCGCGTGCTGATGATGTCGACCAACAACATCCTCAGCCCCGCGAACGGCAAGCCGATCATCGTCCCCTCGCAGGACATGGTGCTGGGCATCTATTACCTGTCCATGGAGCGCGAAGGCGAGCCGGGCGAAGGCATGCTGCTGGCCGACATGCAGGAGGTCCATCAGGCCCTCTATGCCAAGGCCGTCACCCTGCACTCGAAGATCGTCAGCCGCGTGCCGCAGACCGACGAAGCCGGCAATCAGTATATGAAGCGGTTCGAGACCACGCCGGGCCGCATGCTGCTGGGCGAATGCCTGCCCAAGTCGCACAAGGTGCCCTTCGACGTCGTCAACCGCCTTCTCACCAAGAAGGAAATCGGCGACGTCATCGACCAGGTCTATCGTCACACCGGCCAGAAGGACACGGTGCTGTTCGCCGACGCCATCATGGCGCTGGGCTTCCGCCACGCGTTCCAGGCGGGCATCAGCTTCGGCAAGGACGACATGGTGATCCCGGATTCGAAGACCGCGATGGTCGACGAAACCAAGGCGCTGGTGGCCGACTATGAGCAGCAATATCAGGACGGCCTGATCACCCAGCAGGAAAAGTACAACAAGGTGATCGACGCCTGGAGCCGTTGCGGCGACCAGGTCGCGAACGCCATGATGGACGAAATCCGCGCCCAGCCCAAGGACCCGAATACGGGCCGCATGGCGCCGATCAACTCCATCTACATGATGGCGCATTCCGGTGCCCGTGGTTCGCAGGCGCAGATGAAGCAGCTCGCCGGCATGCGCGGCCTGATGGCCAAGCCGTCGGGTGAGATCATCGAAACGCCGATCATCTCGAACTTCAAGGAGGGCCTCACCGTCCTTGAATATTTCAACTCCACCCACGGCGCCCGCAAGGGTCTGGCCGACACCGCGCTCAAGACGGCGAACTCGGGTTACCTGACCCGCCGTCTGGTCGACGTCAGCCAGGACTGCACCGTCGTCGAGGAGGATTGCGGCACCGACAAGGCGCTGGAGATGAAGGCCATCGTGCAGGGCGGCTCGGTCATCGCTTCGCTCGGCGAACGAATTCTGGGCCGCACCACGGCGCAGGACATCGTCGACAGCAAGGACGGTTCGGTCATCGTGCCGATCGGCACGCTGCTCGACGAAGCGCTGGTCGCGCAGATCGAGGCCATCGGCACGCAGGCCGTGAAGATCCGCAGCCCGCTGATCTGCGAAAGCAAGATGGGCGTCTGCGGCAAGTGCTACGGCCGTGACCTCGCCCGTGGTACGCCGGTCAATATCGGCGAAGCGGTCGGCGTCATCGCGGCGCAGTCCATCGGTGAACCGGGTACGCAGCTCACCATGCGGACCTTCCACATCGGCGGCGCGGCGAACTTCAACGAAACGTCGAACCTGGAAGCCATGTCGGACGGCACGATCGAGCTGCGCGACATGCCGACCATCACCGACAAGAATGGCCGCCGCCTCAGCCTCGCCCGCAATGGCGAGATCGCGATCATCGACAGCGAGGGCCGCGAGCGCGAAACGCACCGCCTGCCTTACGGCGCGACCATCCTGTTCGCGGATGGCGACACCGTGAAGAAGGGCGATCGCTTCGCTGAGTGGGACCCCTTCACCATGCCGGTGATCACCGAAAAGCCGGGCATCGTGAAGTATCAGGACCTGATCGACGGCAAGACGCTGACCGAACAGACCGACGAAGCGACCGGCATCGCGCAGCGCGTCGTGACCGAGCATCGTGGGTCCGCCCGCACCAAGGAAGACCTTCGTCCGCGCCTCACCCTGCTCGACGACCAGTCGGGCGAAGCCGCACGCTACATGCTGGCGGTGGGGGCGACCCTGTCGGTGGACGACGGCGCGCAGGTGCAGGCCGGTGACGTGCTGGCGCGTGTCAGCCGCGAAGCGGCCAAGACCCGCGACATCACCGGCGGTCTGCCGCGCGTCGCCGAACTGTTCGAAGCCCGCAAGCCCAAGGACAATGCCATCATTGCCAAGGTGTCGGGCCGCGTCCAGTTCCTCAAGGATTACAAGGCGAAGCGCAAGATCGCCATCAATCCGGAGGATGGCGGCGAGCCGGTCGAATATCTGATCCCCAAGAGCAAGGTGATCGACGTTCAGGAAGGCGACTATGTGAAGCGCGGCGACAACCTGATCGGTGGTTCGCCCGACCCGCATGATATTCTCGAGGTGCTCGGCATCGAGCCGCTGGCCGAATATCTGGTTGCCGAAATCCAGGAAGTCTATCGACTGCAGGGCGTGAAGATCAACGACAAGCACATCGAAACGATCGTTCGTCAGATGCTGCAAAAGGTCGAGATCACCGTGTCCGGCGACACCACGCTGCTGGTGGGCGAGCAGGTCGACCGCGAGGAGATGGAGGAGATCAACGCCAAGCTCCAGCCCGGCTTCCAGCCGGCAGAGGGCAAGCCGGTGCTGCTCGGCATCACCAAGGCGTCGCTCCAGACGCGCAGCTTCATCTCGGCGGCCTCCTTCCAGGAAACCACCCGCGTCCTCACGGAAGCGGCGGTCCAGGGCAAGAAGGACACGCTGGTCGGGCTCAAGGAGAATGTCATCGTCGGCCGCCTGATCCCGGCGGGCACCGGCGCCGGCATGAACCGCATGCGCGTCGCCGCCTCGTCGCGTGACGCGGCGATGCGGGCGGCGCTGCGGGCCTCCAGCCAGGTCGACCTGATCGCGCCCAAGACGGCTGCCGAAGAGCATGCCGCCGAACTGCGCCAGGGTCCGGAAGCCGCCATTGGCGACGATCCGCTGGCCGTCGTCCAGGGTGAGGATTTCACCACCGAGGACATGGAATAAGCGCTTTGAAATAATGGGGTCCGCTTCCTATCTCGGGAAACGGCTCCCAGCCCTTCGTACCCCATCAGGGATCGATGAAGAGCCCGCCGGAAGCGACAGCCTGTCCGGCGGGTTTTCTTTTATGGTTGCGCCGGGCAGGGCATGAAATTGTCCGGCAGGCCTGTCGCAAAACTCTTGACCAATCCGGAATCGCCGCCTATTTGCGCCTCTCCGGTGAGCCGCTGGCTCATCCTGATGCCCGATCCTCTAATGGTAAGAGAGCGGACTCTGACTCCGTCAATCAAGGTTCGAATCCTTGTCGGGCATCCACACTTTCCTAAAAATCACGGGACCCACGGCAAGGCTTGGGGGCGCTTTGGGCTCCAAAAATGCCGCGCCCGATCACCGCCTTGTCAGGAAACGGCATTCCCTGGCCAGCCGACGCCCCATGTCCCATGCCGGCCTATAGACAGCCATGCCCTTGCGAAGCTGTTCGCACGACATGTTGAGCCCACCGGCATAGACGATGGCCACGGTGCGCCCATAGGCGTCGCGCGCCACGGGGACGATGGTGATGGGATCGCGCAAAGCGTGCTTCAGGCTTTCCTTGCTCCGGCGCGAACTGTCCTCCGGGCAGGCCTTGCCCTTGCGGCAACGGCCGACAATGTCGGGGGCTTCGATGCCGATCAGCCGGATCGGCTCGCCATTCACGCGCAGCATGCCGCCATCGACCACCGTCAGGGCGGACGCCAGGAATAGGGCGCCGATCATTCCCTCAACCTCGGACCGGGAAGGGAAACGCCCAGGCTAGCAATCATGTCCTCTCCCCATCGTCCTTGCCCCGCGCGGGACAGTGGCCCCATCGCCCGGAGCCGTTGCGGGAACCTGCGGGGGAAATGGTGCCAGACTCCCGCCGTCCACGACCTTGGGAAAGCTGGCGCCGGCACGGGAGCGACCTCTACGGGCCCCTTACCGACTGCCTCCATCCTCCACCGGAGACCTGTCCCCATTGCGTATATTTACGCATTCATAATTGATCCTCCAACCTATTTTGCCTTTCCCCGCCAATATGTATCGCTTTGATACAGAATGGTAAAATATCCGATCCGATGCCATATGACTTCCGACATATAGGGCGGCCCGGGCATGCAAATGTCATGGCGCATCGCCGCCGCTGGGGATTTCCACCGGCGCGTCGCAGCAGGGCGCGATACAGGATATAGATCGTCGGCTATTGGACGCAGTTGCCAACGCAATAAGCAATAATGGGCAAGCATTACCCATTTTCGCAAATTGTCCCTGATGGCCGGTCCAGATTAAATTCGGTCGCGTCCGTCAATGTGGTGTAGAATTGGGTGTGGCCAGCGGGCTGCATTTTCAGGCGGCCTTGGGTGTAATCTGTAGCGGCTGTGCCTCCTCGATCATTGGTGTAGCAAGGGCGGCCAT
>NZ_LXYF01000082.1:0-16283 GCF_002894065.1 Sphingobium sp. SA916 | reverse complement strand
CCCCTGCGCTGATGCCGTCAGTCATCCTCACGCTCTACGGGAAGGATGCTACCGCTCCCGATCGGGCCGCTGCGCCCTGACGCGCCCCGGAAACATCTCTTCGTGGATCGGCTCCACGACCGCCACCGCGCCCTTTTCGCTATCCCGCACCTTGCCTGGCTCGAACACCCGTCCCCGGTCGAGCTGATCGGCGATCCATTCTCGCGCCCGCGCCGCATCGCGGGCCGTCCCGTCAGGATCGCCCTTGTTCAGCCCCTTGGCGATCGCCTGGGCCACCATGTAATTCCCCTGCGCGGCCCGTAGCTCTGGGTCCGCCGCAGCTTCCTTGTCGGTCGCCTGCCTGAACCTGTCGCCCAGGGTCAGCACGCGACCGACGCCGGCACCCGATGCGCCGGCAGTGCCGGCGACGAGCTGGGCCAGCGTCTTGCCCATCGCGTCCACCTTGCCCTGCATCGTCTCGACCTGGCCCGCCAGATTCTCCACCGCCGCTAGCACGGCCCGCTGGGTCGCCAGCAGCGCCATCACAGGATCGTCGCTGTCATCGCTCATCGTTCGCGGCCCCTGTCCCGATCTCTGTCCCAGGTGCGCTCCCGATCGCGCTCGGCCTGATCGTGTTCCGCCCCGCCCTTGTCACCTATGCGGGACGCGATGCGATCGGCGACGCTTCCCGGCTCCGGGGTGTCGCGGTCACGCTCGCCCCGCTGCGCCGTCGCCTCCGCGATCCGCTCGGCCGCACCGCGATCGGCATCCTGCTGCTGACGCCCCCACGCCGCGCCCAGACGATCGCGCAGCCCCTGCGCCATATCCTTGGCCTTGTCGCCTAGACCCCGCATGGTTTCCGCGATCCTGGCGCTCAATTCGCGAAGCTGCTGCGTCAGCTCGCGCCGCTCCCGGTTGCGCGCCTGCACCCCGCGCTGTTCGTCACCGCGCTCGGTGGGCGTGCCCTTGCGCTCCATCGCCACCGCCGACAACGGCACCTTGCCTAGAGGCTCCCGGCCTAGATCCTCTTGCCCTTCCGCGTCGCCCCGATCGCGCGCGGCCTCGCGCTGATCCTTCAAGGACCGATGGTCTATGCGCTCATCGCACCCGGCCCGTTCCAACGCCTGGTTGGCGTGGGTTGCCCAGGCCGAACGCCACCCCTCAAGCCGCTCGGCCGCGTTCCAGTCCCGGTTCTTCTTTCCGAACCCCTCGCCGGTGAGGTCGCGCATGGTCAGCATGACATGCGCGTGCGGCTGCTCCTGGCCGTCCGCCGAATGACCCCGGTGCAGCGACACGTCCGCAATCATGCCTTGGGACACGAACTGCTCGCGCACATAGCTGTCGACCAGAGCGCGCCGTCCCTCTGCGTCCAACTCACGCGGAAGGGAGATTTCCACCTCGCGGGCAAGCTGGGCGTCCTTGCGGCGCTCGGCCGCCTCGACGCCGTTCCACAGGCGCGAGCGATCGAGCATCCAGTCGGGCGTGCGATCGGGGGCCATGATCTCGCGATGCTCGATGTCCGACTTGCGCGTGTAGTCGTGGCATTTGCCCAGGCGCTCGTCGGTCAGCCGCTCGCCCGACCGATAGGCAGCGGCGGCCACCGCGCTGCGTCCGGTGGCCCGCGAGATGACTTTGACGGAACAATGGTAGATCGCCACGGGCCGCGCGCCTTCTTACTTCCTGCACTTAAGGGGGAAGCCGTCCGGCGGGGGCAACGCCCCCACGAGGACCACGCACAATGGGAACCAATGTATAAGCGTGCCCTTAGCTACGCTAAGGTAGCCTCATGCTGTTCTGCTTGCTATAGCGAATTGCCATAGGAGGACCGCATGGCACGGACACCCGTTGAAGAGCGCCTGGAGAAAATGCGCGAGGACGAGCGCAAGTTGCGCGAGCGGCGAAAGGCGCTTGAGGCCCGCGTCTCTGTCGAACGTCGCAAGGCCGAAACCCGCGAGCGCATCATGCTTGGCGCGTTCATCCTTCACCACATAGACGAGGATACGCCCACGGGTCGCCAGCTCGCCCCGCTCCTGCAACGTGAGTTGCCGCTGTTCCTGAGCCGTGAGCGCGACCATGCTTTGATGGCCCCTCTGCTCAAGCGGCTGAAGGATGGAGAACGCCATGAATGAAGATGCTGTCGTAAAAGCTATGGGAACGGCTCTGTCCGTTCTCGCTGCTGCCTTAGAGCGTGGCGGTGTGATGAAGGGCCAGGAACTGGCTAACCTTCTCGGTATGATCGGAACGGTTACAAGTGAGGATGGCGATCCAGACCAAGGGCTGATCCTCGGAGCTTGGTCAGCCATGATCTCGGATTCGGCAGGGAAAGCCGTGAAATACGATAACTGACCAGGAGAAAGAATGATGGCAGGGCCGCTGGTCGGAGGTGAACGGGGCGTGGGCTGTGGCCTGACTGTCGGCGGCGGTTTCGCCATCCTGCTCGGCACCCAATGGCTGCTCGAAAAGATACTGCCTGTGTCGATCGCCAGCACCATCGCCTGGGCCGCGCTGGTCGCCTTCGGGGTGGCGGTCTGGAAGTTCAACCGGCGCTGCGGTCGCAACGAGCTGCTTGGCTCTGCCGCATTTGGATCGCGCGCCGATGTGCGCGGTCTGGAAACCAACAGTGGCGATCTGCTCATCGGGCGATCGGCCAAGTCGGGCAAGCTGCTGCGCTATGGCGGCCCCGCCCATCTGCTGACCATGGCCCCGACCCGCAGCGGCAAGGGCGTCGGCACCATCATCCCCAATCTGCTGACCCTCGACCGCTCGGTGATCTGCATCGATCCCAAAGGCGAAAACGCCCGCGTCACCGCCAGGGCGCGCAGTGCGCGCGGCAAGGTCTGGTGCCTCGATCCGTTCGGGGTGTCCGGGCAACCCCCTGCCCGCTATAATCCGCTCGACCGGCTCGACCCGGCCAGCCTCGATCTGACCGAAGATGCGATGACACTGGCCGACGCCTTGGTCCACGATGCCGCAGGGCAAGGCGGCGATGCCCATTGGAACGAGGAAGCCAAGGCGCTGATCGCCGGTCTGATCCTCTATGCCGTGGTCCATGAGGACCGCGAACATCGCACCTTGGCAACCGTGCGCGAATATCTGACCCTTACCCCCAAGGGGTTTGCCGATCTGCTCACGCTGATGCAGGACAGCCGCGGCGCCGGTGGCCTGATCGCCCGCGCCGCCAACCGCCAGCTCGGCAAGTCCGATCGCGAAGCCGCAGGGGTGTTATCGTCGGCCCAGCGGCACACCCATTTTCTCGACAGTCCCCGGATCGTTGCCAGCACATCGGCCTCGGACTTCACCTTTGCAGGGTTGAAAGAGGGGGTTTCCACGGTGTTTCTGTGCCTCCCCCCTGACCGGCTCGACGCTTATTCACGCTGGTTGCGGCTGCTGGTCGCCCAGGCACTCACCGACATGGCCCGATCGCCGGTCAAACCGGCGCGGCCCGTCCTGTTCCTGCTCGATGAGTTCGCCGCCTTGGGCAGGCTGGAACCTGTCGAGCGGGCTATGGGCCTGATGGCTGGATACGGGTTGCAGCTCTGGCCGATCCTACAGGACATGCACCAGTTGCGCGCCCTCTATGGCGAGCGCGCGGGCACCTTCATGTCGAACGCCGGGGTGTTTCAGGCGTTCGGGGTAAACGACCTCGCCACCGCCGAATTGCTATCGAAGATACTGGGGCAGGAAACCCTCGAATATCAGACGGCGGGTTATTCGCAGGGCAGCAGGATCGGCGGGGCTAGGCTCACCCAATCGGCCAGCACCCATATCAGCGCCCGAAACCTCATGAACCCTGACGAAATCATGCGGATGCCGCCCACCGACCAATTGTTGATGCTCCAGGGGCAGGCCCCGTTGATAGTGGAGAAGATCCGATATTACGATCAGCGCGAGTTTGCCGGGCTGGCCGATCCCGGCTGAGCGGCTACAGGACGCGCGATCATCGCCGATGGCGCAGCCGGAAGGGAAAGGCGTGCAACCCCTCCTCCTGATCGCCCTGGACCTCTCCGCACGACGCTAGGGCGCGATTGAGCGATGACTCTGCCCCACTTCCCTCTCGGAAGCCCAGCGACCGTAGGTCGCCCCGTGACGGCATCGCCGTCACACATCAAACAACTTATTGGCCCGGAGGGGCAATTCTATATGCTTTTTGCTTAGGTGTTATTATGTGTTAGATTCAGTGTTACGGTCGGGAAAATCGCAATTTACCGTCTATAATTCAGATATTTAATCGGAATACCGGTGGGTGATAACACGATAAACGGTGTGTGAAAGCACGAAGTTTGGTGGGTGAAAACACAATCAAAAAACGCCCCTTATGCACAGCCGCCGGTGGGTGAAAACACGATACTCGTTGCTTTGGTGGGTGAAAACACGATAGCTTTGACAGGTGGGTGAAAACACGAATCAAGAGGACCGCTCCCCCCTCCTGCCGGATCGCTATCCGCAGCAGGATTTCTTCGTGTGCGACATCTTCGATGCTGCGCCCAAGGCCGACATGGCTGCGATGGAGCATCCGATTTTCAGCGTGTCCACAAAGCCCGATTTCACCAAACGGGCCTATGAACACGGCAACGCGATCCTGCGCGTATCCCCTTCCCCCAACGGCCTCGCAACCGTCCATGATCGCGATGTGCTGATCTATTGCATTAGCCAAATTATGGCCGCTCTCAATAAAGGGCAGAAGGTTAGCCAGGTCGTCCGCTTCAAGGCTTACGATCTGCTCGTCGCAACCAATCGCGGCACCGACGGACGCGGTTATGAACAGCTCAAGGCCGCGTTCAAACGGCTGCAAGGCACACAGATAGAAACGAATATCATCACGGGTGGGCAAGCCCAATGGGACGTTTTTAGCTTGGTAGATCGAGCCTCGATCATCCGCGAAAGTTTCGACGGCCGCATGATCGACGTGGAAGTGAAGCTGTCCGACTGGGTGTTTAATGCCATTCGGGCAAAGGAAGTGCTGACTCTCAATCGTCGCTATTTCCGACTGCGGAAGCCTCTGGAACGCCGCCTTTATGAAATCGCTCGCAAGCATTGCGGATGGCCTGGAAAGCCCGTCAAATTTGGCCTCGATACGATCCAAAAGAAGTGTGGATCACAATCGACCGCCAAGGAATTCAAGCGGCTCCTCAAGGTTATAGTTGAGCAGGACGTGCTGCACGGTCACTTCCCAGATTACTCGATCGAACTCAACGAGGTCGGGGATCAAGTGACCTTCACCCCACGCTCGGCCAAGTCCGCCCTGCCTCAAACGACGCTGTTTCCGATGATCTCAAACACCGCGCTAGAACGCGCCAGATCGGTCGCACCTGGCTATGACGTATATGCGCTCAAGGCGGATTACTTAGCATTCTGGGACGACAAAGGACGGCAAGAGTTGAAAAATCCCGATGCAGCGTTCCTGGGCTGGTGCAAGAGGCGGCACGAGCGGAATCCGCTGCGCTAACCTCTCCGCTCACATGCAAACATGACCACATGTTTTCATGTTCACTTGCCTACAGGACTTTCGCCCATTTTGCGGAGCCAGTCGTTGAACGCCTCGCCCATTGCATCCTGTAAGCTCATGCCGTTCTTGCGGGCGGTCATGTGCATGGCGAACGACATTTCGGGGCTGAAATAGCCGGTCATGGCCTTCTTGCCCTGACGGCTCGGCGCGGTCGCGCTACCGGTTGTGGTTGTGCTGTCGGCCGCTGCCGGATTGATCGCCGCCTTGCCTGGTGCTTCGGATTTTGGTGCGGGTTCGCGGTCGCGAAGCGCGAGCAATGATCCTTTGCGGCTCATGCGGCATTCCTCCGTTTTTTAGATGCTTGCATGTTTACATGATGACATGCCCACTTATAAAGTTCACGCACTTCTTCGGCCGCTTTGCCATTAGGTTCGATTTCCATGGCGGTCTTGCCCTCGGCGGCTGCGTGGCGGAACGCGGCTCGGTCAGCAATGATATGGGGGCAGGCTTCGAGGCCGTAGCCCTTCACTACCTGGGTGGCCTCATCATACATGCGCGGGGCAGTCGGGCTGCCTGCGGTGAAGATCACAAAGGCGGGCTTGCCGCGCATCTTCACCAGGCTGGCCGTGGTTTGCACGGCAGCAAGATCGAAGGCGCTCGGTCGGCACGGGATTAGAACCAAATCAGCGGCTTCAGCAGCGGCACTGGCGGCGCTGTCGGCATGGGGCGGAGTGTCGATCACGATAAAGTCCGCGCCTTGGGTCGTGGCCTGCTCAATCTTAGCAGCAAGGCGAGGAGGGGCGCTGTCGATCACGACGGGCGGAGCATCTTTTCGCCACGCTGCCCATTGACTGGCCGTCGCCTGCGGGTCGAGGTCAATCACTAGTGCGGTATGGCCCGCATCCTCGGCGGCGGCGGCCAAATGAAGGGCGAGCGTGGTTTTCCCCGCGCCACCTTTCTGGCTGATTATAGCGATTATTGGCATGTGGCCTCCCTTACATGTTCACATGTTTGCATGTGGCCATAAAGCGCCAATTCGCCAGAATAGTAAAGAGGACTACCGCCCGACGAGCCGCGATATGGTTGCCTGACTGACATCGAACAGTGCGGCGACGGTTCGCTGCGTGTCACCGGCAGCTAGCCTATCCAACGCCTTTGCCTGCTGATGTGGGGTAAGGGCTGTCTTACGCCCGAACTTGACGCCACGCGCCCTTGCCTGGGCACGCCCTGCGCCGGTGCGCTCGGCGATCCGCTGGCGCTCCCAGCTCGCCGCGACGCCGAGCACCGCGATCACGACCTCGGCGAGTTGCGATGTCGTGTCCAGCATCGGCTCCGCGATCGAGCGGAAGCCGGCACCGGCCTCCTTCACCGAATGGAGGATATTGAGCAGGTCGCGCGTGTTGCGGGCGAGGCGATCGGTCGCCGTCACCATCAGCACGTCGCCGGGATCGAGCGCGCCGATCGCTCGCTTGAGCTGGCGCCGCTCGGCCGACGCGCCGCTGATCTTCTCGCGGAAGATTTTGGTGCAGCCGGCGGCCTCAAGCTGGGCGAGCTGCTGGGCCAGGTCCTGGCCGTTGGTCGAGACGCGCGCATAGCCGTAAATCATGGCGCGATTCTGCATCAGATTTTTGCATCAGGGAAGGGCGCGGAAAACTGCGCTTTTCGGTTTGATGCAAAACTTTTTGAGTTTTGGATCACAAAGGATGCAGCGCTTGTAGCAGATCCATCGTGAAAATGGGCTTGCGTTCAGTTGAGAAATGCGTTTCGTAATGGCCAACGGTCGGTGTGGGGAGGCTCTAATGCGGGCTTAGAGTTCGCAAGTACCTGACGGAAGAATGGCGGGCCACATGAAATCTGGCACCAGAGTATCAAAAGCATAATCACATCAATGAGATAACGATAATATCGAATGGGGAGAGGGGAATATGAAGGCTAGAACCAGCAGTTCCGCGTGTGTGCGGCGGACGATCGGCGCGGCGCTTGTGGTGGCCAGCCTGCCCGGCGTGGCGCGCGCACAGGACGGCGTCGCGGTCGCCCAGCAGCCGTCGCCCGCCATGTCGGCGACCGATGCGCTGCAGCAGGACATCGTCGTTACGGCGCGCAAGCGCGGCCTCGAGCAGGCGCAGAAGGTTCCTGCGGCGATCACCGCCTTCGGCGACGCCCAGATCCAGGCGCTCAACGTCCGCGACCTCAAGAGTCTGACGGCGACGATGCCCAACGTGCAGCTCGACGGCATCGGCACGGCCAAGGGAACCGCAAACTTCACGATCCGCGGACTCGGCATCAACACATCCGTCCCTTCGATCGATCCGACCGTCGGCGTGTTCGTCAACGGGGTGTATCTGGGAGTCACCTCGGGCGTCGTCATGGACGATTTTGACCTCGAGGCGATAGAGGTTCTCAGAGGACCGCAGGGTGTGCTGTTCGGACGCAATGTCACCGGCGGTGCGGTGCTCATCCGCACCAAGCGTCCGACCAACGATCTGACCGGCACGTTTCGCGCCGGCATCGAGACCGGCCCGAACATCACCACCGACGCCGCCATCTCTGGGCCGCTAGCGAAGGATGTGCTCAGCGCTCGTCTTGCAGTGTACTACAGCCATGATGACGGCTGGTTCAATAATGAATTCGACGACTCGAAGCTTGGAAAATCGCGCTTCATTAATATCCGCCCGTCGATATTGTTCACGCCGAACCCAGACGTCGAGCTCATCGCGCGCTTTGAGCATGGCGAAGGCCGGGGCGACGGTGGCGTGTTCCAGAACGAGGCCATTTTCCCGCGCGGCAGTTTTCGTACCCAGTCGAACGAAGGCGGCGGCTTCTTTCGATCACGCTGGAATCAGCTGACCGGCGAGCTCAACTGGAAGGTGCCGTTCGGCAATGGGACCGTCACCGCGATCGGCGGCTGGCGGGAATTTCGCGGCCGCGACAAGGTCGACGTGGACGGCACGACCCAGACGACCTTTAACCTCGACCTGCTGACCGACCAGAACCAGCGCAGCGCCGAACTGCGCTATGCCGGGACCTTCGGCGATTTCGCGGTCACCGTCGGCGGCTTCTATTTCAACCAGCACATCTTCTATCTAGAAGGACGCACGACCCGGTTCAATCTCGCAGCTCCGGCCACCTTCCGGGTCGGCGGCGGCACCTCGATCAACGAATCCTATGCGAGCTTTGGGTCGCTCGACTGGCATGTCACGTCGACCATCACCCTCAATGCAGGCGTGCGCGTGAACCGCGAGACGAAGAAGTCGAATCTGTCGCGCGTCCGCGCGGCGACGGATTCGCTCGGCGGCGCGCCGGGCAACGACATTCTGGGGGAGGGCATGATCGGCGGCGACCTCGACGCGCACACGATCAACATCTCGGACCCCAACATCAACCAGAAATGGAATGATGTCTCGCCCAAGGTCGGGTTCCAGTGGCAGCCGTCGGACAGCACCAACGTCTATGGCTACTGGGCGAAGGGCTTCAGGAGCGGCGGCCTCAACATCCGCCACACCGGACTGGGCGCCCCGCCCACGACCTTCGATTCCGAAACCCAGTACGCCTACGAACTTGGCTGGAAACAGGATCTGTTCGATCGCAAGGCGCGCATCAACCTGGCGCTGTTCCGCAGCAATATCAAGGGTATCCAGCGCGACAGCAACATTCCCGATTCGGTGCTCGGCAATGTTCAGATCATCAAGAATGCGGGGAACGCGAGGGTCCAGGGCTTCGAGGGCGAAGCCAGGTTTGCCGTCGCCCGGGGGCTGCTGCTGTCCGGGCAGTTCGGCTACACGGACGGCAAATATACCAAGCTGACCGCCGACCTCAACGGCAACGGCCAGATCGGCGAACCCGCCGATTTTGCGCTGAAGCTCCCGCGTCTCGCGCCGTGGACCTATGGCGGATCGGTGGTCTACGATCTGCCGGTGTTGGACGAGATGAATGTCTCCGCGCGCGTGGCCTACAACCATCGCGACGGATCGTTCTATACCGTGAACAACACCACTATCCTGCGCTCGGTGGAGATGATCGACGCCAGTCTCGCGCTGACGCCGGCCTCCCGGCGGTGGTCCGTCTCGGTCTACGGCAACAACCTCCTCGATCGCGCCACCTGGGACAGCCAGTCGGCCTTTCCGAACGTTCCGGCGCTCGGCGGCAACGGCGGGGGTGGCGGCATCGCCTTCAACGCGCTCAACCGGGGACGGGTGATCGGCGTGAACGCAAGGGTCAATTGGTAGGGTGTGGATGGCGACCAGTCGATTGAGGGTGTGCCGCACGCAGCGACCGAGGGCACGGGACTTTCGCGGCAGAGCATGGCGGTGACGCCATGACCCGGTCCGATCCACGCATCTCGAAGCGTGCTATCATCGTCTTGATGTGCTTCTTGGCGATGTTGATCTGCTACATCGACAGGGTCAGCATGTCGACGGGCGTCGTCGCGATGGCCGAGGAGTTCGGCTGGTCGAACACCGAGCGCGGATGGGTGCTCTCGGCGTTCTTCGGCGGCTATCTCGTCGCGCAGATCCCGGGCGGTTGGATCACCAATCGCTTTGGCGGGCGGCTGGTCATGGGCATCTCGCTGCTGTGGTGGTCGTTGATGACGATGGTCACCCCGCTCGCGGCGTTCGGCTCGGTCGCGCTGCTCATCGTCACGCGCATCGCGATGGGGGTCGGCGAGGCGGCGGTGACGTCGTGCATCTACAACCTCGCGTCGCGATGGCTGCTCCCGCACGAGCGATCGCGGGCGATGACCGTGATGATCGGCGGTATTCCGATGGGGACGCTGATCGCCCTGCTCACCTCGACATGGCTGATCCAGACCTGGTCGTGGCCGGCAATGTTCTACGCCTTCGGCCTGCTGGGTTTCGTGTTCGCGCTCTTCTGGTTCCGCATCGTGCACGCAACTCCGCGCGAGGATCCCGCGATCAGCCTCGACGAGCGCGCGCTGCTGGCATCGGCGGACACGGCGTCCGCGGCCGAAGCCTCGGCCGCGGACCGTCATGTGCCGTGGGCGAAGCTGCTGAAAAGTCCCTCGGTCTGGGCGCTGATCACGAACCATTTCTGCAGCAACTGGAGCCTTTACATCCTGCTGGGCTGGCTGCCGTCATATTTCCGGCGCTACTCCGAACTGGGGATCGGCAGCGTCGGCCTCTACTCCGCGCTGCCGTGGCTGCTGCTCTTCATCGTCGGCAATCTCGCCGGCCTGATCAGCGACCGGCTGATCAGGCGTGGCTGGAGCATCGTGTGCGTTCGCAAAACGATGCAGGCCATCGGGCTGGTCGGGTCGGCCGCCGGCCTCGCCATCGCGTCGTTCGTCACCACGCCGCTCGCCGCGGTCGTGGCGCTGTGCTTCTCGCTCGGCCTGCTGGGCTTCACGTGGGCCGGGTTCGGGCCGAACCACCTCGACATCGCCCCGCGCCACGCCGACGTCCTTGCGGGGCTGACCAACACCGCCGGGACCCTGCCCGGGGTGATCGGTGTCATCCTGACGGGGATCATCATCGATATCAGCGGAAGCTTTGCCCTGGTCTTTCAGATTTCGGTCATCATCAACTTGATCGGCGTTGCGATCTGGCTTCGCTGGGCGAGCGGGAAGCCGGTCGTAACCTAGCGCCGTACCCGCCCGCGCCGCCGCGACGGCGGGGTGAGCCGTGCTGCATTTGAACCAGCGAACTACTGATTAGAGCGTTTTGCCGGCCGACCTGAGTCGAAGGGGATTGAACAAACCCGCTGACGCGCAAGATGTGTAGGTATTGGCTGGAATGGCCGAGACAGGCTGAAGGCATTGGAGCACGAGATGAGGGAGCTTCGCCGTGCGAACGAGACCTGACAGTCCCTTCTGCGCAGGCGGAGCTTGAGCGCCACGGCAAATGGTGATGTCCTTCACCACCCGCTCAGCAGGGGCCTTAGCCGGCGATTTTTTCAAGGAGGGTTGGGGCTTCATCTTCGTTCCTTCGTCACTACGACGAAGCCCCAACCCTCCTTAATTCACAACCTCAAATCTGTGCCATGGGTGCTGACGGCGGACAGGCGCTGACCTCTGATCGGGAGCATCCCGCGTGAGGCAACGCGGGTGCCCGGGTAATTGTCGCTGGCGTCAATTACCCGCGCGCCTTCCTGACCGTCTCCAGTCCCACCAATGCGACGCCCAGCGACATATACAATCTCGGCTAATTGTCGCTGGCCCGTTGCCAGATTCCACCAACCGTGGTAGCCAAATCCACCACTCGGCGCGGCCCTCTACCGGCCATCATAATCGCCGCCGACCGGCCTCCCTAATCGTCGCGCTACAGGTCATCTCGTTTTCAGCCGCGCGGATTTCCACGCGCTGGTCGCGTTCGCCATGCCGATCGCGCAGACCGTGACCCAGCCCTCGCGGCTTGCCGCCCTCCCATATCGTCGTCCGCAATGACCGACATGCTCAAGGGATAGGTCGAACACGCAGTTGATTCCCACGGGTAGCCTCTGCTGGCATCGTACCAGATTTGTTTCGCCCTTAACGCGTCACTTTCGTGTAGTCGGGGTCCGGTGAGAGGATGGACAAAAACGTACGCTAAGCTTGGCGAGCGCTGATCCTCACGGATGCGCGCGTGTTTTGCGTGCCAGGAGCTTCTGACCGTCAGGTCTTATCTGACCATCGGGCGTGACGTGACGATAGAGCGTTTGCCGGGTGACGCCCAACTCGGCGCATAGCTCGGCGACCTTGGTTTCGGGCTTCCCCATCGCGGCTTGTGCGAGGCGCAGCTTGGCCGGCGTCATCTTGAACGGCCGTCCGCCATGTCGCCCGCGTGCACGGGCGGAGGCGAGACCGGCGCGCGTCCGCTCCGCAATCAACTCGCGCTCGAACTCGGCGAGCGCCGCGAAGATGCCGAAGATGAGGCGGCCATTGGCGGTGCCGGTGTCGATCGCTGCGCCTTCGCCGGCCAGCACCTTGAACCCGATGTTCCGCCGGGTCAGGTCATCGACCAGCATGACGAGGTGGCGCAAATCGCGGCCAAGGCGATCGAGCTTCCAGACAACGAGCGTATCGCCGGCCCGCAGCGCCTTCACGCAGGCATCGAGACCAGGCCGCCGATCGCGCCGCCCTGAAGCGGCATCCTCGTAGATATGATTGGGATCGACGCCGGCAGCGATCAGCGCATCGCGTTGCAGGTCATGCACCTGGCTGCCGTCCGCCTTGGACACCCGCGCGTAGCCGATCTGCGTCGTCACATATACGTCCGATTGCGTGACATGGCGCTGTTGCCCGTCAACTTCCTCCTGTTATGTAACATAATCCGTCTTTCAGTCTATGCTCCATGAACAGGTGCGGATTCCTGTTTCGTGACACGCAAACAGGATGCCGATGTCGCCCAAGACCATATTGTCACCCGCGCAGCGCATGGCGATCTTCGATCCCCCGACCGACCGCGAGACGATCGAACGGATTTACACTCTCGGTCCTGACGACCTGGTGCAGGTGATGAAGCGACGGGGCGGAGCCAATCGTATCGGCTATGCTGTCCAGATTTGCTATCTGCGCCATCCGGGCCGTGCCCTGCTTCCCGGCGAAGCGCCGGCGGCGGCCATGCTCGCGTTGCTGTGCGAACAGAGCGCCTGCCACCCTGATGATTTTCCGGCCTATGCCGCCCGCGCCACGACACTTCGCGAACATCGCGCGGAAATCGAGCTATGGCTGGGCCTGCGCCCTTTCAGCAGGGCGGACGTGAGGACCATGCTGTCCCTGGGGCTGGAGATCGCCGCATCGACCGATCGCGGCGAGACTATCGTTGCGGGCATGGTCGATCGGCTTCGGCTCGGCGGAATTGTCCTGCCCGCCGCATCGACACTCGAACGCCTCGCTCTCATTGCCCGAACGCAAACACGCAAAGCTGCCAATATCGGCCTGATCCGCGACTGCTCGGTCGAACAGGAAGCCGCATTGGAGCATCTTGTCGTTTCCGACGATCATGGCCGCACTTCGCTTGGCTGGATACGCGACTGGTCGGAATCCCCCCCGGCATCGAATCTGAAAGCAGTTGTCGCCAGGCTCGACACCGTGCGGGCTATCGGCATCACGGCGGAGCGCGCTCGCCACATCCATGCCGCACGCTATGCCGTGATCGCGCGGACCGCCGGCATCGTCACGGCCCAGCACCTTCGCCGCCTCGAACGCTCGCGCCGCCTTGCGATGTTGACGGCATTCGTCATCGAGATGGAGGCGGCCTTGACCGATACCGCGCTTGTCATGGTCGAGAAGATGGTGGGGTCGCTGTTCCGCCGCGCCGACCGTACCCGATCGGATCGATTGCTGGGGCAGGCACGGCTGCTGAAGGACACCGCCCGCATCCACGTCCAGCTCGGCAGCCTGCTGCTCAATGCCTATGCCGATGGGCGTGATGCCTTCGCGGCGATCGAGGATCGTTTGGGATGGGATGAACTCGTGCGCAGCGTCCGCTGCGCGGAGGATCTCACCCGGGCAGGCGACGACAGCCTTGAGGAAGTGGTGGAGCGCTACCCTGCTGCCCGCAAGTTCGCGCCGATCTTCCTCGCCGCGTTCACCTTTCGCGCGTCGCGTGCAGGCGACCCGCTGCTCTCGGCCGTCGAGACATTGAAGAAAATGTATCGCGATGGCCGCTCGGTCCTGCCGAAACAGGTTCCGACCAGCTTCATCAAGCCACGCTGGCGCAAGGTCGTGCAACCGGAGGGAGGAACGATCGACCGGCGGGCCTATGAGATGGCGGTGATCGTCCATCTGCGCGAGCGCATCGGTTCAGGCAGTATCTGGGTGGAGGGCAGCCGGGCCTACCGCACGCTCGACGACTATCTCCTGCCCGTGCCTGCGTTCGAGACCATGCGCGCGGACAACACCCTCAATCTGGCCGTGTCGTCGGACTTTGCCGCATGGATCGACGAACGGCGAACGCTGTTGAGCAGGCGAATGAGCGAGGTCGAGCGGGCGGCGGCGGCCGACGAGCTGACCGACGTCACCATCGAGCGCGGGCAACTGCTGATTTCTCCCGGCTTCCAGCACCCGCCCCGGCCAGCGCAGATACAGCATCAGCATCGCATAGCCGAGGCGGGTGGCGTCGCCACGCCGGGATGCGATCAGTTCGAGGTCGTCACGGGTCAAGGTGAAGTGGCGCGCGATCTCGCGTTCATCGAGCGACGGATCATAATGGCCCGCAAGCATCTCGCGGGTTAGCAGGTGTCTTCTGGCCAAGGTCGAACCCCTCCATGTCGCTGTCCGTCAGACGTCCGTTGGACGGCCACCGGGAATGTGTCCGTCAACTCTGGACCTTCGATGGCGATTCGGACAAGATCACTTGATGATGGGAAAACGGACACGATGGGGCGGCCCGTGGCGCTGATCGGCTATGCGCGGGTCTCCACCCCCGACCAGAAGCTCTCGCTCCAGCACGACGCGCTGAAGCGGGCGGGATGCGAACGTTTGTTCGACGATCAGGCGTCGGGCGCCAGGACCGACAGGCCCGGTCTTGCCGACGCGCTGGCCTATCTGCGCGCCGGCGACACGCTGGTGGTGTGGAAGCTCGATCGGCTCGGCCGCTCGATGCGCCACCTGATCGAGAAGATCGGCGAGCTGGCGGCGCGAGGCATCGGGTTCCGCTCGCTCACCGAGAACATCGACACCACCACGCCGGGAGGCATGCTGGTGTTCAATATCTTCGGCTCCCTCGCGCAGTTCGAGCGCGATCTGATCCGCGAGCGCACCCAGGCGGGCCTGCGCGCCGCGCGTGAGCGCGGCAGCAAGGGCGGTCGCCGCCCTGTCGTCACCCCCGACAAGCTACGCAAGGCGCGGGCGCATATCGCAGCGGGCCTCACCGTGCGCGAGGCCGCAGCTCGCCTGAAAATCGGCAAAACCGCCCTCTACAAAGCCCTCGAACAGACCGTCGCGACCGCCAAGACGTGATGTTGCCGGTCCGTTCTCCCCTAGCGTACGTAAAACGCACTTTCGTGTAGTGACCCCTTAAAGAGCGCTTGCCTTTATGTATCGAATTTGATACACTCTTACGGTGAAACAGATTTCGTTCCTGGGTGACAGCCTCGCTCGGCTTCGCGATTTTCCTGATGATGCCCGCTCCGAAGCGGGCCATCAGCTCAACGAGGTCCAGATTGGCAACGACCCCGACGACTGGAAGCCAATGAAAACCATCGGCCCCGGCGTGCGCGAAATCAGGATTAGAGAGCAATCCGGGGCTTTCCGGGTGATCTATCTGGCGACGTTACCGGAGGCAGTGCTTGTCCTCCACGCTTTCCAGAAGAAAACCCAGGCAACCCCGCAGAAAGACATTGAGCTGGCCGCAAACCGTTTACGGGCATGGAGGAAGGAATAGGCGATGGAAGTCCAGACTTTCGATAGCGTCTTTGACGCACTGGCCGACACCCCGGCTGAAGCCGCAAACATGAAGGCGCGTTCCGAACTGCTGTCGGCCCTGAAAAGCCGTATCCGCACCTGGGACATGCCGCAGGAAGCAGCGGCGGCACGCCTTGGCATCACCCGTCCCCGGCTCAACGATCTGCTGCGCGGGAAGCTCGGCAAATTCTCCCTCGATGCACTGGTGAACCTCGCCACGGCATCCGGCCTGACATTGGAAATCAGGATCGCGGAAGCGGCATAATGCTGTCGATCGACGTGGAGGCGCTGCGCGCCCAGGTGCGGGCGATGGACTATCTGCGCGGCACGCCTGACGAGGTGGCGCAGTGGCACGAGGAAATGGCTGAATCCCGCGCCAACCTTGCCATTGAAGACATGATCCTCTCGGCCGACGAGGAAGCCATGTTCGCGATGATGCTGGACGAGGGGCTACCCCCTGCGCTGATGCCGTCAGTCATCCTCACGCTCTACGGGAAGGATGCTACCGCTCCCGAT